>NZ_JAYGHW010000010.1:0-71060 GCF_034932185.1 Spirulina sp. CCNP1310
GCGTCGCTCACATCGCTGGGGTATCCTTGTCTAGGCATTTTCTACTCTTGCGTTCTTTATCCCCTTTTTCCCTCTTTTGAGGCTTTCACCCCCCTCTTCTTTATCTTTTCTTCACAGATACCCTCTAAGCTTTCATCTGAACTAGAGATCTCAATATAAGTCATCTTTATATTTTTATGAAAATACAAAACTGCGTTCAAAAAAGTTAGTTTATATTGCACAAAGCTTCTTTATCCTGTGGAATAAAAATAGCTCGCATCTCGTCTAAAAAATACACGGTAATTTTTCTCATAGCACATTTCATAAAGGTGAGAACAGCAGAAATTCTGCTGTGAAAAATTTTCAGAATTTTATGCGTACTTCATGTTTGTGAAAACGGCTATATGCTCTTAACAACAATTTGAATTGAATCAAAACCGATTAGAGAAGAATTTTCTATATTGCAGCCCTATAGGTGATTAGGTGAACAACTTCAGTATACTGGTTCTGCCAACTAAACATCCAGGCTTTTTAGGATTAACTTAATATTTCTTAATGTAATCATTCCTAGACGATGCAGATCCCTCTCAGGCAACTACTCGATATTCTCTGCTTGACTCCTGAGCGAAAACAAACTGTCGAGTTTGCTCTCGTTCTTTAATCCCACCTTGAATTTACAGAAAAATGTTGTCCTAATAATTCAGAAAGTGTCCTTGCCGCTGCCTGGGCAGCAGCTTCTGCTACCCTTAAAGCCTGCTCAGTATCTATGCCAGATGTTACCTCATAAATAAAATAGCACTCTCCATCACAAGGAGAAGCATAATTTAAGCTAATTAATGCATCTGTAATTTCAGTATTAGCATCTGAAGTAACGACTGTTGCAAACCCACACACATCGCAAATGTAACCATTTTTATTGCGTGGTGCAATTTCTTTATCTTTCTGTGCGGCTTTTTTTGCTTCATCCTTCGCCTTTATCAGAGCTTTTTTTACCTTCTCAAGAACTTCGCTAGAAGGAATTTTCGGTGATATATATGAAAAATTTTTCAAGGGTAAATCATCCAAACGAATTGCTGATGAACCACTTAACTGCCGATCAATTTCTTCTAAAGACACCACTACCGTATTTTTGAAGTTTTCGCGATCATAAGTGGAATCATAAATATTTACTCGCGCATCGTAATGGGTTTTCATTGAGTTGAGAAAGTCCTCTACTTCCCATACTTCTTTTACTATTACAAGAATTTGGCTCAGCTTCAGATTTTGACTCTCTACCCATATAGGGAAGCCAGGAACCTCATGATTTTCTTTAGTATCAGCCCATCTCCACTCACGCTCATGAGTCCAATCTATCCACTTATTTTTATCCAAATTCATTGCTACATAGCGATACTGCTCATTTAGTGCTACGCCGCAAGAGGAGGCTAAACATCGAAATCCTTTTTCAAAATAGGAATCACCGCTAAATGCTTCTTTGTGATTTCCAGATAACCCATATATTACAGGTCTGCCACCAGCTTTGAATAATTCTTGCTTACGCAAAGCAATACCGTAAGCCTCAACTGAAGAAGGATTATTTCTTTTAGATGCATATGCAAGAAGGGCATAGAGGGGCATTTCAGTAAAACATACAGCCGATCTTGGGCCATAGATACTGGCTCTTCCTCGCCGAAATGACCACCCCGATTTTATATAGCCATCAAATAAAATTCTTTTCAATACAGAGTATGCACGTGCATTAGCATCTAACCCATATGGATGATCAAGACTATTTTCATAAATCAGTTGATCGTCATAAGCAGTTTCATCTAAGCTATGAATTAAAGGCTTTCCCAGTCTGTCGAAACAAAATGGCAAAGGCAAATTCACATCTTTAGGGTAATGGTTTAGAGATCTATCATGGACAAAGTGAATTACCCACTCGGATAAATCAATACGATCTTGATTCATTAAAGACTCCATAATGCTGATTTTTGGTTATGCTACCCAACTTCATTAAACCTTAAAGACCTTGCAAATATGCTGAAACACATTCTTTCGAGAGTGAAATCTGTAGGTAACGTTATTCTCCGGTTAACCCCCCAGCTAAAACAAACTGAGATTAAAGGCAACGGTGGCGCGGGTGATCCCTTCGCGGCTTTCCGTGGTCGTGAGGGAGAACGATCGCACCCGCTCCAAAATCGGTTTCCCCGCCACTTCTAACACCTTCAGGACAGGAAATTTTTGCGTGATCAGGGGGCGGACTTGGGGCCAATTGAGATAAACATAGCCACTATTGGGGGTGGGAAGAGGGGCGATCGCCTTTTGCCATTCTTGGCTTTTGCTCAGATTTGCTGTGGGTGAACGGAATAGATTGCTGATCACATTTAAGGAATTAGAAATCACCGTATAATCCCCAATTTGCGTATGCGCTCCCCGCACTTGGGCGCTAATTTGTCCCCCCGTTGCCGCCAACTCTGCCCAAGCCGTAACGGGTTGTTCTTGAATCATTAACGTCGTGGTATTTAAGGCTTGGGCTTCCGCCAAACGATCCAACTCCGTTAACGCCTTATCCGTTGCCGGACTATGGCGCGTCACAAACACCCAATCCCGATTGGGTAAGAGGGAAAAAGCATAGTCCGCCGTTACCCAAGGAAAGATCTGAGCCGGTAAATCCAACTCAGGGCTGAATTGCCCTAACACCCCTTGGAGGAATTGGGTCACGGGACTCTCTGCCCCTAAACGGGTGGCGATCGCCGTCCAAAATTGCTCTAAATCCTCACCCGCCACCACAAAACTCGTTTTCGGGGGCAGGTATTGGAGGGCCGGAACCGGAGCAGTGAGTCGCCCTTCCGTATTAACGGCACTGGCTAAACCCGTGACCGCAGTATCAGCAATCAGACCCTCAGGGCTGAGGGTGAGGGCAAGGGTGACAGCGGGAGCGGGGGCCGTGGGTTCCGTTGCAAAGCCGTCGGCGAGGGCGAGGAGATTGACATAGGCCACACCGATGCGGGGACGGGTGATGGGGGCAAGGGCCTGCTGATAGGTTTCACTGGCCGCCAGATTCAGACTGGGGACTTGGACATTGTTGATCGCATCCCGGAGCACCTTGGGATGATTGGCAATCAGGACATAGCGATCGCCCACCACCGCACTGGCTAAACTCGCCCCCCCCTGCCGGCCCTGGCGATAAATTAAATTCACCCCTTTATATTGCTCAAACACTAAATCCGCTTCACCGGCGATCGCCCCCTTCGCATAGAGCAACTGTAAAAACGTGCGGGCCGCCGTTGCACTCTTCGCTTCAGCCGCCAGGAGATAACCCAATTGCGACCCATTTTCAGGATTGCGATCGTAGTCCAAACTGGTGATCGCCAGCGTGATTTCCTCCCCTAACCAGGGCTGAATTTCCGAGCGATAGGTTAAATTGACTGGCGATAATAACCCGGCTTTCAGTTCCCGCAGTTCCCGTTGGGTGGCGGGGCGATCGCCTAAGGGTGTGGCCCAGGTGAGCAGGGATTCGAGGCGATCGGGGTTGACCAAAAGGGACACCATCAGCGGAGCCTGCTTCGGCACAAACATGGCAGCGGTAGGCGTGGCATTCACGCCCCCATCCTTGAGATTGAGGGGGCTTTGAGCCAAAACCCAAGCCACACCGCCCCCGGCCAACATCAACAGGGCCAACGCCCCCGCCAGTAATATCGTTACAAATCTACGCCACTGCATCGGCAACCCTCGGTCAACTTGCTTCCATTATTCCACGGCCTTTCCGCAACCGTTAGAAATTTTCCCCGGAGATAAAGGGATCAGCGGGCGAATCCGCCGCTTCCCCCACGGGTGGCTCATGACGATGGATGCGAATGGTTTGCAACCTTGGCCCCTGGGCATCCCACACCGTCAGTTCTAAATTGTCATAGGTGAGGGTTTCCCCCTGTTGGGGGATTTTTTGGAAATGGTAGAGGAGAAAACCGCTCAGGGTTTGGTATTCATCGGTAAAGGGCAGATCTAAACCTAAGAGATCATTCACCTCTTCAAGATCCAACTGAGCCGGGACTAAAAAGGTTTGATCATCCACCGGATGAATGCCCGCACTTTGATCCTCCGGTACGCCCAAATCATCGCCAATAATTTCCGCAATCACATCATTGAGCGTCACCAGGCCCGCTGTACCGCCAAAATCATCCATGACCATCACCATTTGCAGGTGCGATCGCTGCATCAGTGTTAACAGTTCATTGAGGGGAATGCCTTCCGCCACAAAGCGAGCAGGCTTCACCCAAGGGCGAATCGCCATCTCCGGGCTGAGGCCATTTTCCGCTAAAGGTAGGGCTAAATCTTTAAAATCAATAATCCCCACAATGTCATCGAGGGAATCCCCGGTGAGGGGATAGCGGGAATAACCCGTTTTCACCAACAGATCGAGCAATTCCCCAAACGTGGCGCTGTGGTGGAGGGCGGTGAGTTGGGTGCGGGGAACCATCACCTCAACGGCGGTGACTTCCCCAAAGGCAAAGACGTTTTTGAGCAATTCCCGCTCTTCCACCTCTAGGCCCATGGATTCCTGCTCGGTGGTGATGATCAGTTGTAATTCCTCCGGCGTGACGCGGTTATACCAGCCTTGGCCGCTATATTGCACGCCCCCCATCCGCAGCAGCCAACGGGTGGATTGGTTGAGAATCCAAATAAAGGGGTTGAAGAAGCGGGCGATCGCCAAACTCGGCGGCGCTAAAAGGCGGGAAAGTTGTTCCGAATAGCGCAGGGCTAAGGATTTCGGGCAGAGTTCCCCTAAAACAATTTGCAGATAAACCAAACTGAAAAATGCTAGGGGGGTGGCGAGGGAATGGGCCAGCATCCCTTGGCCCCAGAGGGGCAGGGGGAGCCGACTAATCAGATAGCGTAAAAAGAGGGCGATCGTTCCTTCGCCAATCCAGCCCAGGGCAAGGCTGGAGAGGGTGATGCCGATTTGGGTCGTGGAGAGAAACCGCTCAATACGATTTTGAAGGGCCTGCACCATCCGCGCTTGCAAATCGCCGGATTCCGCCAGTTGGGTGATGCGCGATCGCCGCACCGAAACGATCGCAAATTCCGCCGTCACAAAAAAGGCATTAATCGCAATCAGCAAAGCCACCGATAGTAAACGCAAGCCCAGACCCTCCGTCGTTAGGGGGAGGGTCACAGTTGAAAAACTGATCAAAGGTAAGGTCATTACGCTAATGGGAAAAGGCCATCATTAACGAATCACCGGAATAGCAGCAACCGTTAACTGGAGGTTTTGATCAGGATAGTCCGTCAACGTCAGCGTCAGCGTCTCCGCTTCATCGAGGAGGGCGCTGGGAATGCGGATCGTGCCGTTGAATGCTTCCCCATTGGCGGGGAGTTCCCCCGGTAAACCATCGGTAATCGCACTGAGCGATCGCCCCTGTTGATCCCGAACTTCCAAAAAACTGTACAAAAATTGTACTGCTGCACTACTTTCGTTTTTCAAGTTCACATCTAAAACTAAACCGCCATCCCGTTGGGCCGCATTGGTCACTGCTAGGGTAATGCCCTGATCTGCTCCGGTGATCGGCTCAAAATCCGGAGCCGCTGTTGTATCGTCGGAATCGTCTGCTTCCGGTTCGGGGGAGGCTTCTGGTTCAGGGGTGGGGGGTTCAGGAACTTGGTTATCGCCTTTGATAATCTCTTCTGCGGCTTTGATCAACTGCGCTTCATCGAGGAGCAGGCTGAGTTCAGCTTCGGGATTGCCTTCTGTGTCTAGGGTTTCTGGGTTGGGGTTGGTGAGTTTTTTGGCAGGACTCACATCCGGTTGACTCACCCCCTTGAGGGCAATATCCCCCAGAACATAGGCAAACCACCCTGAGGCAGTACCCGCCCCGGCCATGAGCAATAACAACACAAGGGTCAGGATAATCGTCGGTTGAATTTTCATGATCTTCCTCCGAGCAATCCCATCCCCTGATGGGTCGGGCGGGATAGGAGTGGCAATTGAGTGGGGTTAAATCCCTCCGAAATTGCCCATTCCATAGCCATAAGCGTCGTCTCCTGGATCTGTATAACGTGAGGTTGGTCGGATTGGGGGGGCGATCGCCCCAGTTTGCGGCAAAAATTCTAACCCTAGTTCTGGTGAGCTAAGGCGAAATTGACCCCATTATAGCGATTACTGTGGAGATACTGTTAGAAGTTACCACTGCGGACTTCAGTGCGCTCCCTCGCCCCTTAAGCATCGCCGGATTGCGGGTCAGGTCTTGGATAACTGATGCCGGCGATCGCACTCAACAGCAACCACCCCAACACATTCCCCCGCAGGTCAAACAGCGACACATCCAAAAGGTTAAACACCGTAGCGGCCCCAAAGGCGATCAGGATTGTTAGGAGGATTAGGCGATCCTCCCCCTTGAGGTGCATCGCCCGCCGTACCCCTTGGGCGACAATCCACCCCACCCACAGCGTCATCAGGATGGCAATGGGGATGCCCCATTCCACCCCCCAGAGCAAAAATAAATTGTGGGGATGGGCGACCCAATGGCCTGTTGCGGGTTCGTAGAGGAATTCAAAACTGCGATTCCCCCAACCGAGCCAGGGGCGATCGCCCATTAAATCCAGGGCAAATCGCCAAATCGCCGTCCGGGAAAGGGCATCGGGCAACTCATACATCTTCCCCGCCAAACGGCCCCAAAGGTGAAAGGGAACCACTGCCCGCAACCCCGTCCCGCCCCATTGGGGCAAAAACGCCGCCCACAACACCGCCCCCCCCAACCCCGCCAACATCCCCAAGGGGAACCACCACCGGGCGATCGCCATCAGCATTACGATCCCCACCACCGCACTCGCCCAACCATTGCGAGATTCCGTCATCCACAGCGTTGAGGCATTGCCCAACAGGATCAGCCCTAAACCCAACCCCCGGATCAATAGCCCCTGCTCATGGGTGCGCCGCCAATTTCGCCAAGTCAGCAGCCCCAGCCCAAAGGTTAAACACAGCACAATCACAAGATAAAACCCGTAGGTGTTGGCATACATAAAACCCGCAGCCGTTCGCCCCCAAGGTTTCCCCTGAGCCACCACCGACCACCCAAAAAAATTGTTCCACCATACCGGCGTAGTCCAATTCCCAAACATTTCCCCCCAACCGAGGACAATATGGGGAATAGAACCGAGGGTGATTAACCAAGCCAGGCGTTTTAACTGGTGCGGCGTGCGAAATAATTCAGCAAAGGCGACGCAGAGCAGATAAAAGGGGGCAAAATTGCCCACACCAAGGAGGGCATCCAGGGGGCGATCGCTCCCCACCACCGTTAACAGTTGCAGGAGCAACAAACCCAGCAAGGCTTGATTGAGGGGCCGTTGGCGAATTTGGGGCCATTCCTGTTTCAGCATTCCCACGAGGGCAAGGCCCAGGAGCAAAAAGCTCGGGCTGGGAAAGATGAAAAAGAGCAAGATCCCCCACTGGAGAATCCACCATTGCCATTCCGGTTCGGGGGAGCGGTGTTTAAGAGGTTCAGGTGCAAGGGGGAAAGCCATTGGGAGGGAGCGAAGAAGATTGCCGTTCTGTACTATAGCGATCCGTGATCAATTATGAAACTTCTGAGGTCAAACCGTCGCGCCGCCAGAAGCACAATGCTCATCCTGCCTTCCCAGGGTGTGCTCCCCTCCTTTAATCGACCCGCTCCAATTGCCAGAGAATTTGATTCCCCTCCCGACGCACCCGGGAAATTACCCAATTGCGCCAAGACCAATGATCGCCACGGCTCGTCACCGCGCTGGCATTGACATCCATCAAATCTGCAAGCTCAGAGCTACTGATTAAATATCCTTTGGTGGCCACTTCTTCGGCAATGCGGAGCGTTTCAATCAGATGACTCAGTTGCATCATCCGGGTTTCCCGGGGCAAGAGTTGGTCATCCACTATTCCGGAGTTGAGGTCATTCATGATCGATGGCATGTCAAACAGATGAGTTTGTATCTCTTTGTAAAGTATCGTTAACGGTTGCAATCTGTCTGATAAGCCTGCTACCGGATTTTCACTGATTTTCTGGCCAAATTGTAACGAAGTTTTCCGGAACGTCACCGCGTAATTTCGGTTTTCGCCCCTGGGCAAAGGCGGAAGCGATCGCATCGGCGGCTTCATTGCCGACAACGCCGCGATGGGCAGGGACGTTCTCCCATTGCAACGGGGGGGATTTTGCCTGTAACTCTACCAATTTTTGCCAGAGGTCTTGATTGAGCACTGGTTTCCCGGCTGCGGTTTTCCAGCCCCGTTTTTGCCAGTTTTTCACCCATTGAGTGATGCCTTTTTTGACATACTCGCTATCGGTGTAGAGGGTGGCGGGGGTGGTTTGGCCGCTGCGTTGCCACAGTTCGAGGGCGGCGATCGCCCCTTGCAATTCCATGCGGTTATTGGTGGTTTGTTTTTCACTGCCGCCCAATTCTCCCACAGAGCCATCGCTAAAATAGACAACAACCCCCCAGCCCCCAGGGCCGGGATTCCCGGCACAGCCGCCGTCGGTATAGAACGATTTAATCTCCGCCATGGTTTTTCTGTCTGTTTTTGCCTTTCCGATCCGCGTTAGCGTACCTATCCTGCCACAGGATGGGCGATTACCATGATGTTTAATGTTTGAGAAATGTTCAAGGCCGGAGGGATCTCCGCCGATTGATCTTATGTTATCACTGAACAAAGTTCGCCCCATCGTCCAACAGTGATGATTGTTCCCCAACAACCTCAGAACAGTTTACCCTCCTTCGCCACAAATCTAGGGGGTCGCTATAGCCTCACCACGGCCTTGGGTCAGGGGGGGATGGGTCGCACCTATGGGGGGCAGGTGATGGCAACGGGGCAACCAGTGGCGATTAAAATTGTCTCGCTTCATCAGAGTCGAGATTGGAAAGTGATTGAACTGTTTGAGCGGGAAGCGAAGATTCTCGCCCAACTGGATCACCCGGCGATCCCCAAATATCTTGATTATTTTGAATGGGAGGAGGGGGGCGATCTGCTTTTTTGTTTGGTGCAGGAATGGGTGCGGGGGGTTTCGTTGCGGCAATGGGTGAACAAGCGGGGGCCGATGTTAGAGGCGGATATGGTGGCGATCGCCCAACGCATCCTCCCCATTTTGTCCTATCTCCACGGCCTCAATCCCCCAGTGATTCACCGGGATATCAAGCCCGATAATCTGATCCTGCAACCCAAGGGCGACCTCTATCTTGTTGATTTTGGGGCGGTGCAGGATGTCTATCGCAATAGCGTCAGCTATGCCAGTACGTTTGTGGGAACCTTAGGCTATATGCCCCTAGAGCAATTGCGGGGCCACAGCCGCCCCACCAGTGATCTCTATAGCTTGGGGATGACGCTTCAGTTTCTCCTCACGGGCAAAGACCCTGCCCCCCTGGTTTTGGATCGACCCCTCAGATCCCAGCGCCTCCCCCTTTCCCCCGAACGTCAAGCCTGGTTAATGCGTCTCATCGCCCCCTCCCCCGAAGACCGTTGGCCCTCAGGGGCGATCGCCGCCCAACACCTCAGCCCCGATTCCCCCCTATCCCCATCCCCCTCAACTCCACCCCTGCTCACCTTCAAATTTAACTGGAACTTCTCAGGACAAATCCTCAGCTTGCTCATCTACGTTTTAGCAACCATGATGATTATTTATCGAGAAAACGCCCCAGATTCACGTACTCTTCAACATCTTTTTCTGTTGTTGAGTGCTTTAATTTCAGCGATTTGTTTACCCTTTTTTTACCATTGGAACACCCTGAATTTAGAAAAGGATCACTTTATTGTTTATGACCATTATGTTTTTTTTACCCGCAAACATCGCGGCCGCATTGAGGATATTTTTAACCTTGAATACCGTTTAAAAAAAATTAAGTCTAAGGGGGGGCCTAGTCGGCTAGAGCATTATGTGGTGTTGTGGGAAGGGGTGAAGCCCTATTGGCTACGTTGTGAAAGTGAGGCCGTTGCCCAGGAAATCATTGCTCAAATTGAGCCTATATTAGAGGAAAAACGCAATGGTTGAGCCGAATGAAATGATCCATGCTAATCGAATCCAACCCAGTGAACAGATCGGGAGTTGGGTGGGTCAGGGCGAAAACCGTTATCAGATTCGGGATATTTTAGGTCAAGGAGGGATGGCGACCACCTACCGGGCTTGGGATCAACAAACTCAGCAATGGGTAGCCATTAAAGTGATTTCCCTGAAAGGCAGTCGCAACTGGAAAACCGTTGAACAATTTGAGCGGGAAGTTAACGTTCTCAAACACATTGATCATCCCGCCATTCCCAACTATTTAGACTATTTTGAACGAGATACCCCCACAGATCGCCGCTTTTATTTAGTGCAGGAATTAGTCGAAGGGTCATCCCTCGCTGACCTCATTGCCCAAGGTTGGCGACCCGATGAATTAACCCTTCAAGATCTCGCCCGTCAGGTTTTGGAAATCCTCGACTATCTCCACACCTGCCACCCGCCGATCATTCACCGTGACATCAAACCCCAAAACATCATCCGTCAAGAGAATGGCCAGGTTTATCTCGTTGATTTTGGCGCAGTCCCCGATCTATACCGTCGCACCCAACGCTATATCAATACCTTTGTTGGCACATTGGGCTATATGCCCCCGGAACAGTTGGCGGGCCACAGTTATTTCGCCTCCGACCTCTACGCCTTGGGAACAACGCTCCTCTATGTCCTCACCCATCGCTCCCCTGCTGAACTCCCCCAAACCCACCTCAAATTTAACTTTCGCCCCCATGTCACCCTCTCCCCCGCCTTTGCCGACTGGTTGGATAAACTGATCGAACCTTCCCTCCGGGCGCGGTTCCATTCCGCCTCTGAAGCCCTTCAGGTGTTGGCAGCGAAAACGATGGTTTTACCGGCTCGCGTTGAGCCTTGCCATCGGCCCCTCCCCAAGGGCAGCCGCATCCGGGTTCACAAGACCACCCAGGTCTTGACGATGTATACTTCCTGGGGCATCAGGGGGACATTATTCTTTATCCATTTCCTGCTTTGGGTGGTGGCGATCAACTGGGGGCCTGAGCTGTTGAGTTCGCCGTGGAGCTTGCCTTGGGCTATCCTGTGGATACTGGCGATCATCATCACGTTTCCCATTAAAGCCCCCGAAACCATCACGCTCACGGCTTCCCCTTTTCGCCTCAAGGTGGTTTGGCCACATTTGCGGACTTGGGTCATTGAAGGGGGGGCGATCGCCCAAATCGTTGCGATGGATTCTGAACTGTCCAAACATTCAGGCTATATCCGCTGTAAATATCGGGTCAGGCCCCGCCCACCGCTACCACCGGAGCGCAGAGAATACTCCATCGACTGGGCAGATGCGCTCGTCATGGATGCGGTCGAGAACCATGAATTTCTAGAGTTTGGCCACCATCTAAGCCGCGTTGAAGTGCAATGGCTCGTGAGGGAATTGAGCCAAACCTATCGCCGTTGGCGGGGTGAATTGGTATCTAATCCCACCGAGGATGATCCACAACTCCCCCCCGTGGCTTAGAAGGGATGGCCCACCAACACAAAGGCCGCCCAATATTGGGGATGGGCAAAGGGCGGCTCTTTCGTTTGCGCCGCCTCCCCCTGTTGGCGCATTTGGTTGGCTAAGGCGGTTAATCGTTCGCCATAGGTGTTGGGTGTTGCTTCGAGATCCTGGGCGCGATCGAGATACCACCGCACCAACTCGTTATACGTCACCGTGCGTAACCATAACTGCACCTGCTTATGGGCCACTAAGGGAGAACTCCCTAAGGTAATCCGGCGATAGAATTCAATCATGAACAGGTTGCGGGCTTGGGGATCCACTTCCCACAGGGGATGAAGCACATAGGTCACGCCCTGACTCAGCAACGCCGTCACACCGCTGACATGATCCGGTTGATAGGTGGGGTAGGGGGTGGTGGACTGTTCCGGATAGGCAAAGCTAATTAACTCGCAATCCGATAATGCTAAAGATCCCAAATCGGCAAACGTCAGTTTGTTGTGCTGGCCAAAGGCCAAAAACGATTGGGCCGGCTGTTTGGCGTTTTGGACAATGGGGCTGAAACAATGCCAATAGCGATAGCCGGCCCCTAGGGCTTGGCGACTGGTGGTGAGGCTGGTGACATTGGTATTCAACCGCTGCACCTTGGCAAATTGATGGCCAATCACCGCTGACTCCAGGGCTACATCTAAATGTTGATCCAGATCCGCCTCTAAACAGAGCAGCGAGAGGGCGGCAAGTTCCGGGGTGGGAATATCTGCCAAACCGAGGGAGAGCCAATCTTCATCGGCTTCTGATTGCAACCAGGGATCGGCGGCGGGGGTCGCGGGGGGAGAGGCCTCGGTACTGGGGAGGCTGGAGGGTTGGGCGAGGCGGAGACTGGGGAGGTAGCTGGTGGTGAATTGGTCGGGAAAGAGGGCGTGGAGGGGGATGCAGTGGAGTGCCTGGTGGGGAACCAAGATGAGATGGTTAATGGCCCGATCCTTGAGAATTTTGAGGATGTCGCCAATGCCCAAAATCTGATCCAATTCCCGGAGATGGTTGGGAATTTCTGCCCGCAGGGTGTCGCCGTCTTGGTTTTGCCAGGTTTTAATCCAGTGGTGGAACGCTGCGCTCCGGGCCTGGGCGGTGGGGGCGGCGGGGGGTTCTGGTTCTTGGGTGGGGGTTCCGGGGGTGGGGGTGAGGGGGCTGTTCTGCTCTTCTAAGCCCAACAATTCTAAAAGAATGGCGAGGGAGGCCTCACTATTTTGTTTTGCCAATTCCACCCGCGATCGCAAGGCTGGACTCAGCACCACATTCAGCACCACATTGGGGGTATGGCCCAACACCAACGGCTCGGCGCTTTGGGACGTAATCACAAACGTGGTTAACCCCGCCGGGCTGCAATGCCAGTAGAGAATTGCCGTTTGCTCATCGAGCCGTCGCTGAATTTCCGGCCAGCGTAAGCTGCCTTCTTGGAGGGGGAGCCTTTCCCAGAGCCAGGCGATCGCAAAATTGCGCCCCAATTCTGCCAATTCCAACGCTGCCGCCAGTTCCCCCGCTTGGATCGTCGCATCTACATAGAGATGATTGAGGGTGGCCATGGTTAGGGCCAGTTGCCGCTTTTGCCCCCAAGGAATATCGGCGCGATCGCTCAGGGTTTGGAACAGTTCCCGACCGGCGCGATAGCTGGCCTGGCTCTGGGGGAACTCCTCTAGGCTCAGTTCGGTGAGCATTTTGCTCTGAAGCAGTTCCAAATAGGTGCGGGGGGATTGCTCTGGATTGAGGATCCCTAAACCTGCTTGGTAGTGTTCTAGGGCCTGCCGCCATTGTTTAGCCGGTTCTTCATCATTGGCGGCGGCGTTGTGGTAAGCGTGGCCTAATTGTTGCTGAAGGCGGGCCCAGGCTTCTGGGTATTGCTGGGGGGAAATTTGGCTTAAACCGTATTGGAAGGTGGCCAGTTGGCCAGCATGGCCCCGTTGGTTTAAGGCGGGTTGTGCTTGGGCGAGGCTGCTGAGGGAGGTGAGCAGCAGATCCGGGCGGGGGGATTGTTGGGCGGCTTCGCCGCGTCCCTGCCAAGCTTGCCAGCGGTGGGTTTGCAGTTGGATGGCTCGGTCGAAGGAGGCGATCGCCTCCTCTACCCGCCCCAAGGCCTTCAGGGTTTGGGCGCGATTCACCCAAGGGATGGGAATATTCGGTTCCAGTTGTAACGTATGGTCATAGCAATCGAGGGCTTCAGGATAGTTGCGTTGCTGCTCCAACGCCTCCCCTAAACCATGCCAAGCGAGGGCAAAATTGGGGTCAAGCTCTACGGCCCGACGGTAGGCGGCGATCGCCTCCAGTTCCCAACCCAGGGCCGCTAGGGCCTGGCCCCGATTGCACCACACCGTCGCATCTTCAGGATGTTGTTCTAAAATCAGGTCGTAAACGCTGATGGCCTGGGCATAGCCCCCCGCTGCGGCGAGGGCCTCCCCCTGTTGACGCAGCAGGACGGGATCATTGGGCTTGAGACTGAGGGCGCGGGCATAGCTGCTCACTGCCTCATCGTAGCGACTAAGGGCAGTGAGGGCTGCCCCCCGCTGTTGCCAGACATCGAGGTCATCCACCTTAAATTGCAACGCGCCGTCATAGCTGGCCAGGCTCTCCTCGTAACGACCCAAACGACTCAGAGCGTTGCCCCGGTTTAACCAAGCCTTATGGAAATCCTTTTTCAGTTCAATGGCGCGGTCATAGGCGGCGATCGCCCCTGTCAAGTCCCCCACCTGTTCGAGGCTATTGCCGCGACTAAACCAAGCTTTGGGAAAATCGGGCCGGACTTCAATCACCCGGTCATAGGCGGCGATCGCCTCACTGTGGCGGCCCAACTCATCCAAGGCCAGTCCCTTGTTATACCAAGCCTTATGGAAATCCGGTTTCAGTTCAACGGCTTTGGTATAGGAGGCGATCGCCTCCTCATAGCGTTTGAGATTTTTTAACCCCAAACCCCGATTGCCCCAAGCTTGGTAATAATCCGGCTTCAGTTGAATCGCCCGATCCCAACAGGTAATCGCCGCCTCAAACCGTCCCGCCTCGTAAGCCTGGACTCCTTCATTAAACACCTGCTCCGCCGCCGTATTCCCCACCACCGGCTCATCCACCGGCATCGGCACTGGGGTCGGAACCGCCGCCGCCGCATTCCGTTCATTAATCTGCCGTACTAATTCTTGAATGATTTCCTGGGGATCTTGGGTATCTAACCCCAGTCGTTGCGACACCTGCTGCACTAAATTTTCATCCCCCTGCAACCGCACCAATAGCTCATCTAGGGTAATCGCAGTGGGGTCAGCATGGGCAGCCACCGCCTCTAAGGGTGGAGTTTCCACACCAGAAGGCTCCAGTTCCGTCGGCAGTGGCGGGGCTGGCTCCTCCTCCACCAAGGGCGGAGCGATGGGCTGGGGTTTTTCCTCATACTGCCAAGTATCGGTGTCTTCTTTGCGCTCCCGCGCCAACAGGAGCCGACCAATACCACTAGCCGTTTCCCCCAACGGTTTTAAATCCGGTAAACTGCGGGTTTGCTCCCCAAGAGCAACCATGCGCCGCGCTAGGGTGGTGTTGGGAGCCGAGGACGCAAGAATTTTTGCGCCGTAGCGTTGGAGCCATTCGCTCCATTGGGCGATCGTGCCACGGGGAGCAAGGGTTTCAAAAAAGCGTTGGATCCTGACCGGTTGCCAGCCGTGGGCAATCCCTTCCAAGAGTTGGGTGAAGAGGAATTCGTAATCGCGATCGCTCAGGGGTTGGTTGGCTGTTGCCGTCTCTGAGGTCAAGGTCTCTTCCGACCCAGACGTAGATCCGGTGTTAATCCGTTTTGAAAGTGTTTTCAGCCATTGCTGCAACATGGGTGTTTTTCCTCTTGGCCCTTATCCACTGGGAATTGATTCCTTGCCAACCTACTGGCGTTGGGTTGCCTACTGCCCAAAAGTGAAGGCACAAGGAAAGTCGAGATCTCACGCCTCACTTTTTGCAGGTAGGTTAATCTTAATCACTCAGCAATTATAGGCTAGTTGCCTCTGGGAATTGACCCAGATTAATTTGATCTCCGTCAGGGGGGCAGATCTTCGGGCTAACAGACATGGGAAGATGGGGAGTGGGAAGTGAGAAGTGGGACGTGAGAAGTGAGAATCTAGCTAGGATCATCTGTCTACTGCTTAATCCCTACCGCCCATTCCCCGTTCCCCACTCTCCCCACTGCCTACTTCTTACTTTCTACTCTATGCCCCCTCTGCCTGATGTTCTCACCGCTACGCCGGACTCCCTTACTCCCCGATGGCGCGATCGCCTCGCTCAACTTCACCTTAGCCCAGAACAGTTATTGTTTCCCCAAACGGTTGAGGAATTAGGGGCGATCGCCCGCCATTGCTACACCCACGGCCAAACCTATCGCCCCTGTGGAGCAGGGACAAAACTCCCTTGGGGGAGAGAGGGTGCGCCCTTGAATTATTTGGTGAGTATGGCTGCCCTCAATGGGATCATTGATCATGCCGTTGGGGATTTAACGATTACGGTGGCCGCCGGAGCCACCTTAGCCACCGTTCAAAGCCACCTGGCCGCTAGTGATCAATTTCTTCCCCTTGATCCCAGTTATCCCCAAACCGCCACCTTGGGGGGGATTGTGGCCACAGGGGACGCAGGTAGTTGGCGGCAGCGTTATGGGGGGGTGCGAGATTTGCTGTTAGGGATTGGGTTTGTGCGGGCGGATGGAACGGCGGCGAAGGCCGGCGGGCGGGTGGTGAAGAATGTGGCCGGTTATGATTTGATGAAGTTGCTCACGGGTTCCTTTGGGACATTGGCGACGATTACAGAATTGACGTTCCGCACCTACCCCCGGCCGGCCATGGGGACAACGCAGATTTATACAGGTTCCTTAGCAGCCATTACCGCCGCCTCTGGACCGCTCCTCAAAATCGCTCCGGTACGGTGGGATCTTTGCAATCGCGAACTGTTAAGGCAGTGGGATTTGGGGGGAGAGTTGGGGATGATCCTTGAGTTTGCGGGGATGCCTGCCACGGTGAAGATGCAGCAGGATCAAGGGGGGGCGATCGCCCAACAGGCCGGTTTAAAGGTGACTTCTCCCGGTAATCACCTCTGGGCCAGGGTGGGGGATCAGTTGCGGCCAGGGGATGGGGCAATGATGGGTCGTTTTGGCGTGTCACCGGCTGCTTTGGGGGAAATTCTCACCACCGTTCCGCCGGGCATCGTCGCCCTAGGCCATCGCCAAAGTGGCCTTGGGCAATTCTGCTACACCCGTTCCCCGCGTTTGGATGAATTGCGCCGTTTCCGCCGCCGCTGCGAACAAAATCAAGGTTTCCTCACTCTCCTCACCGCCCCCCCTGAAATCAAAGCTCAGTTTGAGCCTTGGGGCTATCCGGGCAATGCGGTGGGGTTAATGCGGGCGGTCAAAGCCCAGTTTGACCCACAAAATTTGTTGAGTCCGGGTTGCTTTGTGGGAGGAATTTAGGGGAATGGGGAATGTTGGGGGTTGATGGGGGGCGAAAAATTTTTCGCCCCTACAAAATGAATGCTCCGCCACCTGCGTTCCGCGAGGTGGGGGTGTCTACAAGGATTTATCCCTCGTGACAGGTGGCATTCTCACCGTGTTGCAGGAACTTTTGCCCGCATACACCCCTAAGTCGTTTCCGCTTAGGACTGACGAATAGCTTTGCCCTGAGTCTGACGTTGATTAACCGACTACAGAGGACTTATAGGTCGTTTTACCTTTCTCAACCAATCGTGTCTCTGGGGAGTTCGGGTTCTATGCCCGCCCATTACCGTGCCAGTTAAGATATGGGGATTATACCACAATCTCCGCTCCTTGACCCCCACCTGGGAGGGTGCGAGGTGGGGGAGTGCGTCGCTAATTTTGTTCAAAGGAGAGAGGAAAAAGGAGAGAGAAACGAGCAGATCAATTGTCGCAACTTCTCCCTTCCTACTCCCCCCCCAAATGATGCAAAATTTGCTGCGTAATCACCTCTGGGGCTGCGGTTCCATCTAAAGGTAAAAGTTTCCCCCGTGAGCCGTAATATTCGAGGATGGGGGGGATTTGTTCGCGGAAATGTTTGAGGCGACGGTGGAGGATTTCGGGGGTGTCATCAGGACGCGATCGCCCCAAGGATCGCTCCAGCATCACCGCTTCGCTCACATCTAGATAAAGGGCATAGTCTACGCGATGATGAAAATCATCAAGGACAAAATCTAATTCTTCGGCTTGGACGGTGGTGCGGGGGTAGCCTTCGAGGATCCAACCAGAATCTAAATGGGGTTGCAATAATCCCAGGCGAATCAACTGCACCATGAAATCATCGGGAACGAGTTCGCCTTTTTCGACGTAGGGCTTGGCTTTTGTGCCGAGAAAGGTGTCATTGGTGATCGCCTCTCGTAAAATATCCCCGACGGAAATCCCCACAATTCCCAATGGTTTTTGGATCACGGCCAACTGTGTCCCTTTGCCGGAACCGGGCCCTCCTAAAATAATCAGTCTCACGCGCCTTATGCTTCCATCGCTCACTACTCCTACTTTAGCGGTTTCGGTAGCCCGATTACTGTCATCGAGAGGAAAGAGGATAGAGTAGTGAGAAGAGAGGGAGGTCTAGCATTCTTCCCCACTTCCTACTTCCCACTTCCCACTCCTTCCCCCAATGCGATCTATCCCCCAGTTCCCCAAGTTATCCCCTTGGCTCTCCTGCACCGCAGGGGGGGCGATCGCCCTCACCTTGGGCTTAACGCTGACGCTCCGGTTTGGCAACCATTGGGCGGGCCAATTGCTTCAGGGTTTAGGGCTACAAACTCCGCCGCCTAGGGTTGATGTGGGTAGTTTAATCCTCACCCAAATCCGCGAAGCCAGCGAACTGACGACGGCCATTTACACCCTAGAAACCGTTGTCCCTACGGCGCAATCTCGTCAATGGGCCGGTATCACCATCGGGACGACGAAACTGCTGTACATTGCCCATGGGGAAGTGAAGGCGGGGATTGATTTAAGCCAATTAACGGAGCGTGATATTCAAGTTTCCGAGGCGGGGATTACGATTCATCTCCCAGCGGTGCAAATTTTGGATCGCAAAATTGATGTGGAGCGATCGCAAGTCTACGACTATAATCGCGGCTTTCTCGGCCTTGGCCCTGATGCTGCCCCCCAATTGCAAACCCTTGCCCAACGGGAAACCCTCCAGCAGATCACCACGGCGGCCTGTGAGCAGGGGATTCTCACCCAAGCGGGCGATCGCGCCGAGATCACCATCATCCAACTCCTCACCTTGGCGGGTCACAACAACATTACCGTCACCACTGCCCCCCCGCCCGATTGTGCCGCGTTGGTTTCAATGGGAACGACACCGGAAAGAAGGGCGAAAAATTTTTCGCCCCTACGCCCACCCATCATTCAAAGGGGGCAATGATACTATCTGGGGGAACGATCTGCGGTTGTGGGCTAGGGGTAAATTGTTGATGGGGGGCTTGGATTTCACTGGGCGCGGGGGAATGCCAAGGCAATAAGGATTCAATGGCATTGGCATTTAGCCCCGCTGCTACCCAACCGTAGCCGCCAATCATGCCGGCGATCGCCACCGTGTACCCCGCATAAACCGCGAAGGGCGTTGGCTCATGGAGGGCGTGACGACAGCGATCGTGAAGCAGCGGATTATACCAGGAAGGCATGACGTTATCAGGGAGCGTTTTACCTGGGCGTTGGGCTAATTCAAGCAATTCTAGGGCTTGACCAATGCGTCGAATAAACCCTTGAAGATAAATCTCTTCTGGCAAAACCTCAATTTCTCCCGCTTCCAATGCCTTAATATGCACCACCGGAATCAGCGTGCGGCGGGCTAGTTCCCCTTGAGTGATGCGGCGGGCTTGGCGCACCCGCTTAATCTGTCGGCCAATCTGCTCATATTCCTGGCGGATCGGATCCACCGGCTCCGGCTCGATGGGGGGCAGTTGAGGACGCGGCGGCGGCGGCGTAGGGGCCGGTTGGTTCGCCAAATAGGTTAACGTTGTTTGCACCGCTTCATGGTTTAATGCCCGCAGGAGTGCATGGATCACCTCTGGCCGCTCCCCGGTCAAATGTTGTAAAGCCGTCAATGCCCCTTGATAGATCTGGCCTTGGGTTAATTGTGTTTCAATTTGGCTAGAGATGGAGGTGGTCAGACTCCCCGTTTGGCCCGTCGTTGGTAATTCCATAGGATGTATTGTCAATGAACAATCAAAAGTAGGAGAGCGATAGGTACGCTAATGCGGATCGCCCCATCACCCCCACCACCACCGCTAAACCCAAACCAGATGGAGCGATGGCTGATCCTCAAAAACCCACCCTTTGAAACAGAGGTTAAGGTTTATTGTGGTTTTCGAGTCAGCCGGCGGGAAGTCCGGAATTTTTTTTAAACGTCGAAAAAATTCAGTGCATTGGCCAGGGGAACAACCCCAGGGATAATTCCTGAGCAAATCGTCATCTTAATGACGTACCCGATAACTCCCGATAAGGATAAACCATGACCGTTGTACTCAGCACCATTAATATGAAAGGGGGGGTAGGTAAAACTACACTCACCGTTAACCTCGCCGCTTGCTTAGTGCGGGATCATCACCAACGAGTCTTAATCGTTGATCTCGATTCACAAATTAGCGGCACATTAAGCGTGATCTCCCCCCAAGAATTTGGCCGCTTGCGACGGGGACGACGTACCATTAGTTATTTAATTGATAAAGTCGTGCGGCCCTACATTGCCCGAAAATTGTCAACAATAGATATGATTTTACCCGGCGTTTGTGATTTACCGGGCTTAGATTTATTAACGGGAGATATTGAGCTATACGATGAATATACCGTTACAGAGGCTCTGTATAAAAAATCCCTAGAACCCGAACAAAATCAAAAATTTTCCACCACTTGGCAGGGGTTTGAACAGGATTTAATTTCCTCAATTTTAGAACCGATTCGGGGCAATTATGATTATATTTTAATTGACTGTGCGCCGGGGTATAACCTACTGACTCGGAGCGCCATTGTTGCCAGTGATTTTTATCTACTCCCGGCTCGACCGGAACCCCTTTCTTTGGTGGGGATTCAATTGCTTCAGCAGCGCATTGATAAGCTCCAAGCGCAATATCAGCCGGAACTGGCCCTAAAACTTTTAGGCATTGTGTTTATTCAATCGGGGGGCTTTTTAAACAATCGCTACTATAACCAAGTGATGCAGCGCATTAAGCAGGATTTCAACCCAGGGCAACTGTTTCAAACGACAATCCCCCTGGATGTCAATGTGGCGAAGGCAGTGGATAGCTTTACCCCAGTGGTGCTCAATACCCCCAATACCGCCGGGTCTAAGGCTTTTGGAAAATTAACCCTAGAGTTCTTAGAAAAAGTTGTTGCGAGGTAAGGCTCTATGTAGGGGCGAAAAATTTTTCGCCCCTATGCCCAATTGGGGATTGAGAGGATTAAACTACAAACAAAACGCTCGTCGTGTAGACTTTCGTTCACTGACCGTTAGGGGGGAAAGCTGTAGTACAATATTCAAGCTGTATTGCTTGGAATGGATAACAGACTGTGATTGAACGCTACACCCTGCCGGAGATGGGGCAATTGTGGACAGATGCCTATAAGTTTAAAACCTGGTTACAGGTGGAAATTGCAGTCTGTGAAGCCCAGGCGGAACTGGGCTATATCCCCGTTGAGGCAGTGGAGGAGATCAAAGCCAAAGCCAACTTTGATCCAGCCCGGATTTTGGACATTGAAGCAGAAGTTCGCCATGATGTGATCGCCTTCCTGACGAATGTTAATGAATATGTCGGGGATGCGGGCCGCTACATTCACCTCGGCATGACCAGTTCTGATGTGTTGGATACGGGCTTGGCGTTGCAGATGGTGGCTAGTTTGGATCTGATCCTTGAAAAAGTGGAGGAACTGAGCCAGGCAATCCGTTACCAAGCCCAACAGCACCGCTATACGGTGATGGTGGGTCGTTCCCATGGGATTCATGCGGAGCCGATTACCTTTGGGTTTAAGTTAGCGGGTTGGTTGGCCGAAGTGTTGCGGGGGCGCGATCGCCTCGTCCATTTGCGGGAAGAAATCGCCGTGGGGAAAATTTCCGGGGCAGTGGGAACCTATGCCAACCTTGATCCCCAGGTGGAGGCATTGGCCTGTCAAAAATTAGGGTTAACCCCCGATACTGCTTCTACACAGGTGATTTCCCGCGATCGCCACGCCCAATTTCTCCAACAATTGGCCCTCTTGGCTGCCTCCCTCGAACGGTTTGCTGTGGAAATTCGCAACCTCCAACGCACCGATGTTTTAGAGGTGGAGGAATTTTTCTCCAAAGGACAAAAAGGCTCCTCTGCCATGCCCCACAAACGCAACCCGATCCGCTCGGAAAGGCTCACCGGCATGGCCCGCATTGTCCGGGGGAATGCGATGGCGGGGTTAGAAAATGTCGCCCTCTGGCATGAGCGGGATATTTCCCACAGTTCTGTGGAGCGGGTCGTGATGCCCGATAGCTGCATCCTTACCCATTTCATGCTCAATGAAACGACGCATTTGATTCAAAAGCTGTTAGTTTACCCGGAAAATATGCAGCGGAATATGAATGTTTACGGCGGCGTAATTTTCAGTCAGCGCGTCCTTTTAGCCCTGGTGGAAAAAGGGATGAGTCGAGAGGAGGCCTATCGCTTGGTTCAGGGTTGCGCCCATAGTGAATGGAATGTGCCGGGGGGCGATTTCCGCGCCCAAGTGGAGGCGAACCAAGAAATTGGTCAACTCCTGAATATCGAGGAGATCGCCGATTGTTTTGATCCCCAGCATCATCTCCGTTATTTAGATGAAATCTATCAACGGCTGGCGATTTAGCACGGTGAGACTGGGCAATGGATGGAAAAATCTGTTATCACAGGGGGGCGATCGCCTCCAGTTAGCCATGCAGTCGTAGAGCGATCGCCTTGATTGTTACTCAACAAACACCAATGGTTTTATTGCAGAGTATTGTTAACACCGTGCCACTGTTGCGGGTTATCCCTTGGGGGTTACTGCATTTGCTGATCTTGGGGGCTTGTACCGTTAAGGTAGATTTAGGGGAAACGCCCTCCCTCTCCATTGCTCCGGGTACAGGTGAAGAAGTGGCTTCCCCGGCTCAACCGGCTACCCCTGCCCCCACAGCGGCCAATCCCTCGCCGGCCAATTCCCTGACTACAACCGTCGCGGCTACCCCCGACGATAGCCCCCGCTTGTTAGCTGATGGCATCACCCTTTCTCCTTCCAACCGTTATCAAAATCAATCTCTTTCCCCAGCCCTCTTTGAAGAAATCCCTTGGTGGGGGGAAGCTTGCAAAATCTATCCCGCTCAGGTCGTCGTGGCCAGTGTTTGCAACTATAAGCGGGAATATCAATTTGTTGATGGCGTGCTGGAAATGGTGGCCTATGGCACGGAAGGGGCTGGGGCCGTATTTCGCCCCGATCAACCGATGACGGTACAGGCTGCTAAGGATCTCGGCTGGATTCTCTCAAGGGGCCAAGTGAGCCAGAACAATATCACGGAAGAAAATGATCAGTGGTTGGTCTTTGAAGACACCGATCACAGTGGGGCAGGAGCCAATCTCACCCTTGAATTAAAGGGGGGTGAAGTGGTGCATATCGCCTTCCAAGTCTGGACACCTTAGGGGATAGAGGGGCGATCGCCCCCTCAAAAATCCGGTTTTGGCATTAATCGGCATGGGGGCGAAAAAATGAAACCTTTCGCCCCTACTGAATACAGTTCAGATCAGGATTTCCACCAGGTTAGCGATCGCCCACAGCGGCCCCGGCTTGGGGGCTAAAAATTGCCTCGGCGTGACAGTAATATTTAAATTCCAAGAGGTTATAAAAGGGATCTTCTAAAAAGAAGGTGCGATGCTCGGTGAGTTGACCGGGAAAGCGGCGTTTTTCTGGTTCCCGAAACTGGAGATCATGGCTTTGAGCGCGGCTTAAAATGGCCTCCCAATCCGCTTCAACGGGAAAAATTAAGCCAAAATGGCGGGGATAAATGCCCCGTTGGGGGGTGAGGGGTTCGTGGGCAACATGGGCCACGACTTGATGATCCCAAAAGTTCAAAATCATTGCTTGGGGGGATTCTCGCCCGACGGTACAACCAAGCCCCTCAACATAAAATTCTTTGGCTTTGGCAATATCATTGATCGGAATGGCCAGGTGAAAGAGGGGTGCAGTCATGGGTTTATGGATGCCTAAATGTTCTTAGTCTACTATTTTTGCGGGAGTGGGAAGTAGGGGCGAAAAACCTTTCGCCCTCCCCATCGTAGGGGCGAAAAATTTTTCGCCCCCAAGTCCATCCAGGGAAAAACGAGATCCCCCCCCTCAAAACAAAAAGCGGAATAAAGAGGTGACGCTTCCCAATAGCTGAAGCAGTTGAATCCCCAGGCCATTGCCGCCGCCAGAACCTTGGCGTTTTTTGACCTCTTCAATCAGGCCCACGGCCACCGCTTCCCCCTCTGGGTTTTCCTGCTGTTTAAAGAGGGCTGCCGCAATTTGCGCATCCTGCACCGCCCCCGCTTCATCGGTGAGGCGTAAACGCACCAAAGCACGACCGAGATAGGCCGGGGCAAAATCATTTTGCAGCGTTAGGGCTTGGTTATATTGGGCGATCGCCTCCACATAGTTGCGTTTATTGGCCGCCACCACCCCCAACGCATAGAACTGTTCCGGGGTTTGCAACGAAGCGGGCAGGCCGATGGCTCCTTCAATCCAAGCCTGATCTAAACGAGTCCCCCAAAGATTGGCATTGACTAAATAGGATTGGCGCAAATCTGTCCCCAACAGATTCGCCCCCAACAGCGTTGCCCCCATTAAATTGGCACTGTTGAGGGATGCCCCCGTTAAATCAGCCCCCGTTAAATCAGCCCCCGCTAGGTTCGCTTGGCTCAAGTTCGCAAAGCGCAGATCTGCCTCCCGCAGATCCGCCCCCTGAAGATCCGCCATCACCAACCCGGCCCGGCTTAAGTCACATTGGGCGCAGGCTTTGGTGGAAAGCAATTGCCGCGTGTGGTTGATGTTTTCCGCTTGTATGGGGATAGCGGTGAGCGTTGTCAAAAGGCAGGTGGTGATGAGAGTCTTATGCATAACCCCCCTGGGGTGTGAGTCGTAGCTCCATTCTACAAACCTATGCCCGAAAGTTCTGTGATTCGATTTCCACCCCCCTTGGTACGGGGCGATCGCCTTTGTGCCATTGCCCCCAGTGGCGCACTGAAGGAGCGCGATCGCCTCAAAGCGGGGTTAGCGGTGTGGAGGGCGCAGGGCTACAGCGTCGATTTAATCCCGGCCTGGGATGCCCAGCACAGTTATCTCGCGGGAACCGATGACCAACGGCGACAGGCCCTCGCCCAAGCTTGGCAAAACCCCGATTATCGCGGCATTCTCTGCGTTCGGGGCGGCTATGGGGGGGCGCGATTGCTGGAGGATTGGCAATGGCCAGCGGGGGAAAAATGGCTGATTGGCTTTTCCGATGTGACGGCGTTGCTCTGGAGTTTGGCGCGGCGGGGGATCGGCTCCCTCCATGGGCCGGTGTTGACCTCTTTGGGAACTGCCCCCGATTGGGCGGTAGATCGACTCATCGCAGCGGTGGAAGGGCGGCCCCTGCCGGTGTTAACGGGGGAAGGTTGGGGGGGCGGTATTGCACGGGGCATCCTGTTGCCAGGGAATCTCACCGTAGCCACCCATTTACTCTTTACACCCCATCAACCCAACTTAGAGGGGGTGATCCTCGCTTGGGAAGATGTCACCGAGGCCCCCTATCGCCTAGATCGGATGATTACCCAATGGCGGATGAGTGGGGCATTAAAGGGCGTGAAGGCGATCGCCCTTGGTCAGTTTACGGATTGTGTCGGGAATCCGGGTACATGGTCAGTGGGGGAAATGTTGCGCGATCGCCTCAGCGATTTAGGCATTCCCATTGTCGCGAATCTCCCCTTTGGCCATGAACCGGGCAACGGTGCGCTACCCGTCGGGGCAATGGCAGAAGTCGATGGCGATCGGGGTACATTGACAATGACCTAGGCCCCAGTCCCCAAAGCACAAACGTTACCTAGGGCGCAAGCATTGCGCCCCTACTACCCACTCCCTCCCATGCAAGACCCCAACGCCCCCCTTCGCAGCGTCCACACCAACTATGCTAAACTTTACAATCTAACAAATACGATTTATAATAGACATCATGATATATAAATAGATGTAGGAAGTGCAAGCAAATTGATTAGTATGCATGCGAGCATGTTATCCCATTATGTTGAACACACTAAGCTCTTTGGTAAAAAGCAAAAAACCTAACTAATTATCATTATACGTTAGTCTTTACTGTATTAGTACTTTAAAATAATTACATTGTCTCCTTACCCAATATCATCATAATTTCTCTAAAAAAATGAACCTTAAATACATTGAGTTTGCAAATTATAAAAGCTTTTCGGAAAGGCAGAAAATTGAGCTAAAACCAATTACATTATTGATTGGAAAAAATAGTTCAGGGAAGAGTTCTATTTGTAAATTGTTTACCCTTCTTGAAAATTCTCTTTCGGGAGAGATTGATGAACCGTTGTTACTAAAAAACAAAGGAGTTGAATTAGGAGAAGATTTTGACAACCTATTTTTTGAAAACAACCCTGCGGGGATTTCTCTGGATTTGAAAATGTCTTTCGAGAATAATATTGAATTAGAAATAAATTTGCTCAAAGCAGACAGTAGGTATGGTTTACAGATATTAAGTTGGAGTTATAAAAATGGAGTAACAGATGTGGATATTGATCTTAAACTTCAAGGAGCCAATTATATTGATCAAAAAACTCAGGACTTACAGGACTTATATGAATGTAAATTCAAAGGATTTATTCCGATAAAAATCGTCGAAAAACAATCTCAAAGGGATTTATTGAAAGAAATCGATCTGCCTAAAATAGATGTTGATTATATCGGTCCATTTAGAATATTACCAGAGCGATATTTTTACTTAACGGGACAAACTAATTTTAAAAACACAGGAGTTACAGGAAAAAATGCTTATGCTATGCTAGGGATTAGTAAACTACAGGATACTAGCCTGCACAAAGAAGTAGGTGGATGGTATCGGGATTCCTTTGATGGATGGGAGCTACAAGTTGACGACAAACATAAAAAACCGTTGATTCAGATTTTGTTGTCCAAAAATAATGCCAATATTAACATCACAGATGTTGGACAAGGTATGCATCAAGTATTACCTTTAGTTGTACGTGCTCATGTTAATAATAAAGAAAACTCCTTAATCGTTGTTGAACAGCCAGAACTTCACTTACACCCCATAGCACATGGTGATATTGCTGAGTTATTTGCTAAATCTGCAAAAAAAAATAACCAAGTTTTTATCATAGAAACTCATTCGGAAAATGTATTATTACGTCTTCGTAAACTAGTTGTTGAAAATGACTTTGGTTTTACATCCGACGATCTAGTAATTTACTGGATTGAGGATGCTGAATTCAAAGGCAAGGAATTACGTAAGATCACAGTAGATGAGCAAGGGGTGCTAGATGATTGGCCTCAAGGTGTTTTTAATGAAAGTATGAGAGAAATTTTAGAAATGCAGAAAGCTATTCGACGTAAAGAGGAACAGGCAAAATGATTGTATCGTTTAGTCTAACTATTTTTGATGAGCAAGACTGTACCATTCAGGAGTGCTTGGCCGATATTCTCGTCTTACTACTTGACGACAAACATTTGATCGACATGCAAAGTATTAGTTTGATTTTTTTTAATGAGGAAAATTATTATATTTTTAGTGATCACCCTATTGCACAAGAATATATGTCAAAACGTAACAGAGAACTTTTAAAAAATTATATTCAAAATTACAGACAACAAATTACAAGATTATTAAAAAATTATTTGAGTTCTATGACAATCGGAATGAATTATGAATTGGGTGAAATCACTCCACAAGATGCCTATAGGATAATAAAACATGAGTCTCAAATTGTGTTGGAGAATGAAATTACTGATTGGAAGTTCATTAAGTGTATTTGTGAAAAATATGCTAATGCAAGAAGGCTTAAGCGCAACTCAGTTTACCAATTAATTAACAAATCTCTCACCAATGAGTTGTTGATTCCTCATCATTCTGGAGGAATTGGCGAAATTCCAAAAATAGTAGATAGCATTAAAGATAGTCAAAAGTATAAAAATGTTTATAAATACAAAATAATGGCTCTTTTTGACAGTGATAAACCTGGGGATCAAAAAAATTCTCCCAGCAATATCATTGCACTATTAAAGTATTTTAAGCAGAAAGAAATTAACGATCAGACTATTCAATCGAGTGATTATGAATATGACCCTGGATCTGATTTGATAATTTGGCATATGCTTTACAAAAGAAAAATTGAAAACTATGTCCCATTGGATGTTTTATTTTATAATTTAACATCAGTAGATGATACAAAAAAGAAACAACTGAAAGATATAAGTCCATCAGAATTAGACTATTTACAATATGATCAACATAATGTAGGAATTGGAAAAAGTAAAATAAAGCAACAGTTTCCTGATTTTTTTTTAAAACATTTCTCTTATGAGGAGTTAGAAAAAAGATGTGAACACCATAAAATTCAGGACGTAATTTCAGGTGAGAGGATTTCTGAAATCGAGCAAATACTACTAAAAATAGCGAGAATAGTATGAACAATCAAATCAACGTAAAACCAGATACTACATTTCTTAATGATTTGCTAAATGACATTGCTAAAGGCAAATATAAAATACCTGTTTTTCAAAGAGAATTCATTTGGAAATCTTCCCAAATGATCGAGTTATTTGATAGTATCTTAAAAGGATATCCCATTGGTAGTTTGTTGTTTTGGAAAACACAAGGATATAAAACAAAAAATACTATTGGTCCTTATCTGATTGATCAAAAATCTAGTGAAATTAACTACGTATTGGATGGATTTCAGCGGATATCTACACTTTTTGGTGTTTTGATGAATCCTAGAGATTTTTCAACAGATCCAGAAAGTGATTACAAAAAATTTGTAATTTATTTTGATTTAGAAAACACTACATTTAGCTCTGTTAAAACCAAGAAAGATAATGATCTTTTGATAATTCCCCTGTCTAAAATTTATGATAATCGTCAACTATTTGACGTACTCAGGCAATTAGACAAGGAAAAAGATATACCAGAGACACAAAAAAATATGTATATAGAGAATGCTAGAAATCTCCAGTCTATTTTGACTCATTATAGAATTCCCTACGTTGAAATACAAGGAGGAGATATAAGAAGTGCTGTTGAAATTTTTTCGAGAACTAACTCGACAGGGACAGAAATTTCTGAGGATTTTATGCTATCCGCATTAACCTATAATGCAGATACAGGATTTTTATTAAGCGATTCAATTACTGAATTTTTAAATGAAATCAATATTTATAATTTTGAAAATATTAAAAGAGGTGTTATTTTAAATTGTATCTCTAATACATATGGAATGGTTCACTTAAATAAAAAAAATTATTTTGATGTTCCTATAGAGGCTTTAAGAAATAATGACTTCAATTTGGGATCTTTTTCACAAGATGTCTATATTCATGTCCAAAAATCGATCAATTTTTTGTATAAAAAATTGTTTGTAATTGACGCTCAACTACTACCCTATCCTTCTCAATTGATCTTTATTTCTGAGTACTTTCGAGTTAATCCAAATCCAACACCTGAACAATATGCCAGCTTAAAGAATTGGTTCTGGATCACAACTTATTCTAATTATTTTACTTTGTACTCATTAAGCCAGCAGAGAACCGCTTATCAAATATTTTGTGAGTTTGCAGCGGGAAAGCACCATGATGGAATTTATAGGGTAAATGAAAATGAATTTACAACAGCAAAATATCCAGATAAATTGACCTATCAGGGAGTTAGGCAAAAGGCATTGAAACTCTTTTATTTAAAATCAATCATGGATGGTTATGAAGTTCAAGAAAAAGAAAGTATTAAAGAGATTTTTGTTGCGTTCAAAAAAGATAAGGCTCCAGCCAATATTATTTTAAGACTGTCTTCTGAATTTGAAGAAAAGCCAAAAAATAAAAAAGTGGAAAACTTTATAAAATCAACAGATATTAAAATTTTGCAAAAGCATTTTATAACCGAAGAAATGGTAGAACTATATCAGAACGGAAGAATTGATGATTTTCTTGAAAAAAGAGGTGAGCATTTGAAGCGTAAAGAACAAGAATTTGTTCAAAACCTCGAAATTCGTTTTGAGTAGGACAAAGAATAAATAGTTTCAAAAAGTGCTTTTCATACCCATGCAAGACCCCAACGCCCCCCTTCGCAGCGTCCACACGACCAATTTTGCCGATATCCTCAATCAATTGGGGATTTCTTTGGTGATCTCCACGTACCAAGCCGGGAAAGTGATTTTTGTGCGGGCTGATGGTGATGTGGTGAATACCCATTTTCGCGTTTTCCCTAAAGCCATGGGGCTAGCAGCGGATCATGAAAAAATGGCCATCGGCTCGACGTTGCAAATTTGGCAACTGCGTAACGTTCCCGCCGTTGCCGCCAAACTCGATCCGCCGGGTAAACATGATGCTTGTTATTTACCCCGCCAAAGCCATATTACCGGCGATATTGATATTCATGAAATGGCCTATGCGGGATCAGAACTTTGGTTTGTCAATACCCGCTTTTCCTGCCTTTGTACCCTCGAAGACCCCACCTGTAGCTTTGTCCCCCGTTGGCGGCCCCCCTTTGTTTCTGCCTATGATTTGAGCGATCGCTGTCACCTCAACGGGTTAGCCGTCGTTAACGATCAACCCCGCTATATCACCGCCTTGGGGGCCACCGATACCCCCGCCGGTTGGCGCAAACATAAAGCCAGCGGCGGCATTCTTATGGATGTGCAAACCAATCAATTTGTGGCCCAAGGGCTATCCATGCCCCATTCTCCTCGCTGGTATGATCAACGGCTTTGGGTTTTAGAATCGGGGAAAGGTTCCCTCGCTACCGTAGATCCTGCGAGCGGCAAAGTGGAAACCATCACCTATTTACCCGGCTTTACCCGTGGCCTCGATTTCTATCAAGGTTTCGCCTTTATTGGCCTTTCCCAAGTGCGAGAAACTGCCGTGTTTAATGGTTTGCCCATTACCCAACAAACGGAGCGCAATGCAGGGGTTTGGGTGGTGCATTTAGCGACGGGGCAAATTGTCGGCTTTTTGCGGTTTGAAGAGGCGGTGCAGGAGATTTTTGCGGTGCAGGTGTTGCCGGGGATTCGCTTTCCGGAGTTGCTCAATGATAATGAAGAATTACTCGGCAGTTCCTACGTTTTACCCGATGCAGCCTTAGCCGATGTTTATCAAGGGCCGATGGAATTTGATCACGATGAAGAAGCACAATTTCAATTCCGGGCGGGAAATGATCGCTATAACAGTGGCCAGCTTGACGCAGCGATTCAACATTATCAACAATGCCTCAAGCTTAAACCCGATTTCCAACTGGCCCGCTATAACTTGGGGGTAATTTACCGTGAGCAAGAACGTTGGGACGAAGCGGAAACGGAATTTAAAACGCTCCTCGCCGTCGAACCTCATAACCCCGCTTTGTATAACAATTTGGGGATTATTGCCCAAGGTCGCGGCCATTGGCGGGATGCGCGAGGGGATTATGAGCGGGCGATCGCCCTTGACCCCCAATTTGCGATCGCTCACTTTAATTTAGGAATGCTTTTGTTGCGGTTGGGGGAATATCAACAGGGTTGGGCTGAAGCAGAATGGCGTTGGCAAACGGCAGAATTTACCCCCTTTGATTGCCCTCAACCCCGTTGGCAGGGGGAAGCGATCCAAGGCAAAACGCTGTTAGTGCATACGGAACAGGGGGCCGGCGATGCGATTCAATTTAGCCGGTTTATCCCCTTAGCGGCCCAAAAGTGCGATCGCCTCATCCTCGTTTGCCTTCCCACTCTCATGCCCCTCTTCCGCAACATTCCCGGCATTGCTGAACTGTTGCCCCCTGGCCCCCTCGCACCGGATAGCTTTGATCTCTACGCTCCCCTGATGAGCCTCCCCCACTGTCTCGGCATTACGCTGGAGAACCTCCCCACTGAAGTTCCCTACCTCACCCCCACCGGCACAGCCCCTCTAACGCTCCAGGGTTCAGGGTTAAAGGTGGGCATTGTCTGGGGGGGCAGTCCCACCCATAAGCAGGATCATCACCGCTCCACACCCTTAGCGGCTTGGTTGCCCATCCTCCAAATTCCAGGGGTGACGTTTTTTAGTTTGCAAAAGGATGAAGCGACGGGGAACCGCCGGGCCGAATTAAACGCGCTCCCACCAGGGATTGTTGTGGAGGATTTAGCCCCCCACATTCATGATTTTGGCGATACGGCCCACCTGTTACAACAATTAGATCTGCTCATTGCCGTAGATACCGGCATTGCCCATTTAGCGGGGGCGCTGGGGTTGCCGGTGTGGGTGCTGTTGGCCCAGCGGGCAGATTGGCGCTGGTTGGAGGATCGCCACGATAGTCCTTGGTATCCGACGATGAATCTGTTTCGTCAACAGGATTTAGGGAATTGGGGGCCGGTGATCATGGAGGTGGCGATGTTGTTGCGGGAGAAGGTGCTCAATCCTGCGTAATGGGTGGGTGTGGGGCGAAAGATTTTTTTGCCTCCGGCAGGCTTACGCCAACGCCCCTAGGGGTTGCGGGCGGCGGAGCCGCGTTGGGGTCATGCCATGGGCCTAGCCATGGCATGAGATTAAAAGGGTGCTTAGACTTCAGCGGCAGCGCGTTCGATCAGGCGGCGGGCTAGGGTTTGGATGCCGGTGTGTTCGTAGTAGTTGGTGGACATATCGAGGAATGCGGCTAGGTAATCCAGTTTGCTATCGGAAGCATCAATGAAGTTACTCAGATTTCCCGTCACTTTTTCAACGGTGAGATCATGCTTTTGCACCAATCCTCCCATCCAACCCTTCACACTATCAAAACTTTCACCGATAAAGCTTAACTGACTAGCGGCATTGCCACCAGGAATCATGCTTTTAATTTGGCTAAAACCGGGATTATCGGTTAGGTCTTGGGGGCTAAGACTGCTCAGTTTGGCTTGGGTGATTTTGATGAAGTCGGGGCCAAGGGGGATGAGGGCATCAAAGGCGACGAGGGCGGCCATGCGCATCAAGGATTCTCCCCCATAATTGGCGAGGGATTTAACGAAATCGCCAATACTATCCCCCGGAATGCCGTTAATTTGGCAAAAGGCGACGACTTCCACGACGAGCTTTAAGCAGAGGTCGATGGTTTGGGCTTTGTCGGCTTTGGGGGTGAGTTTGCTCATGAAGCCGAGAAGGGGGATTTTTTCCCCGACTTTGTTGGCGAGGGCGGCGGTTCCCAAGGCTGTGCCGGTGCTGTCGATGGTTTGGTACAACCAGAGGGCGCGTTGATAGCCTTCGGATTTGTCGTTAAAGAGCCAGATGGCGCGATCGCCGATCGCTTTAATTAACGCCTCATCGGTTTCCCCCGTTACGGTGCGGATCGTGTTTTTAAACCCGACTAAATTGTTCCATTTTCCCGGTACGACAAAATCTAGGGTTTTGAGGGCGCGGATCGTCAAATTCTGTTCGGGGAGTTCGTCAACGAGTTCAAAGATGGGTTTGGTCATGGGGAGTTAGGGAATGGGGAATGGGGGGTTATTGGGCGAGGGCGGCGATGCCGTTGATGTCGAATTGTTGGAGCCAGTCGAGGCGATCGCCCTCTGTGAAGCTCTCGGCGCGGGATTGGATTTTAACTTGGAAGCGATCGCCCACCAGTACCGCCGTCCCTTGATTGCCTTGGGCAACGACGGGAAAATCATTAATACTTTGGGTGCTGTCGGCGAACTTATCCGCCGCGCTGGGGTTACTGCTAATGTCCGAAATCGACAACACCGCTACTTCTTCGCCCCCTCGGATCAGCTTCGCTTGCGCAAACCCGGTTTTTTCCTGGGCATAGACCAGATCATCATCCCCCGACGTTTTGGGGAAAAAGCGGTTAAAACTGCCGCCACTGACCGCATCTTCGGCCACTGCACTTGCACCCCGCTCCGTACTCTCCCGCTGGGCTTGATCAAACTCCGAAGGAGGAGCCGCAGTGCAGGCCGTCAGCAGGAGGAGGAACGTTAAGCACAGCGCCGTTAGTCCTGTGCGGAGTTTACTCATGTTCATCGGAAACACTCCCGGTTGGATGGGTGAAATACCCCCATTGTGGGCCATGAATTGGGGGGTGTGTTTTTCTCTTAAGGAATATTTATGCCCAATTTTGTACGATAGAGGGCAGGATAGAGTATCAAGGCTCTATTTTTTTGGGGAAAGCTCATCTTGACCGATTGAGCCATTTTGCCATTGTGGTGCTATCTATCCTGTCTTGATATGGTTTTAAATCCTTCGCCTGTGCGATCGCCACCCCCCCCTTGCCATCATGCGTATCCTGATCTACTCCTATAACTATCACCCCGAACCCATCGGCATCGCCCCCCTCATGACCGAACTTGCCGAAGGATTGGTGAAGCGTGGCCATCAGGTGCGGGTGATCACCGCTATGCCTTGGTATCCCAACAGCGCCATCTTCCCCCCCTACGAGGGCAAACTCTACTGCACCGAAACCCACAAAGGCGTAAAGATCCAACGGTGCTATGTGCGAATCACCAAAAATCGCAACTTAATCAATCGGGGTCTCTTTGAACTCAGCTTTATGGTGTTGAGTTTCTTTCAGGCATTGCGGGGATGGCGGCCCGATGTCATTTTACTCACAGTTCCGGGGTTGCCCGTGGGGATTCCGGCAGCCCTGTTAGGGGCGCTCTACCGCTGCCCCGTCGTGCTAAACCTCCAGGATATTCTCCCCGATGCCGCAATTCATGTCGGCTTGTTGACCAATAAAATTGCGATTTACATTTTTACCGCCCTCGAAAAATTCAACTACCGCATTGCCACCAAAATCTCCGTCATTTCCGAAGGCTTTACGGAAAACCTGCTCGAAAAAGGGGTCAACCCCGACAAAATTGTGCTAATCCCCAACTGGGTTGATGTTCACTTTATCCAACCCCTCCCCCGTGAAGATAATCAATTCCGCCGTGACCATGGCTTAGAAGATAAGTTTGTCGTGCTCTATGCCGGTAACATTGCCCTCACCCAACCCCTCAATAAAGTGATTGATGCAGCGGGGTTTTTAACGGATCTGCCGGATGTAGTATTTGTGATTGTCGGGGAAGAAGATGCTTTGCAACCGTTGCGCCAACGGTGTCGGCAAAAACAGCTTGATAATGTGCGGCTGTTGACATTCCAACCCCGCGAGCAGTTGCCGGAGATGTTAGCGGCGGCCAATGTGGGGCTAGTGGTGCAGAAGAAGAATGTGATTTCTTTTAATATGCCTTCCAAAATTCAGGTGTTGTTGGCCAGTGGTCGGGCGATTTTAGCGGCGGTTCCCAGTAAGGGGACAGCGGCGATGGCGATTCGGGCCAGTGGGGGCGGGATTTTGATTCCCCCCGATGATCCCCGTGCTTTAGCAGAAGCGGTGAAGTTGCTCCATGCCCACCCGGAGGAGGTGGAGCGTTTGGGGGAAAGGGGCCGCCGTCATGCAATTAGTACCTATGCTTTCCAGCACGCGCTGGATCGCTATGAAATGTTGTTTAAAAAGTTGGTGCAACCTCAGCAAACTTTAGCCGCAGTGGGGCATCAGGCGGAAGGAGTGAGGAGTGAGAAGTGAGCATGAGGAGCGAGAAGTGAGAGTGGGGAGTGGGGAGTGGGGAGTGGGGAGTGGGGAGTGGGAAGTGGGAAGTGGGAAGTGAGGGGAAAATTTCAATTTCACTCTTTTCTCCTCTTTTCTTCCCCCCACCAAGGGAGATGTACCCCCTAACCGGCGAGATCAATTGGCGATCGCCAATTCCCAATTTCCATCGGCTTGTTATGATCAGGGGGATGTTTTTAAAATCCTGAGTGCATGACCCAATCCCCCGTTTCTCCCCCACTGATTCCCGATACCCTAGCGGCAGACCCTGCGGGCCAATTGGCTTGGACGGCGGCGGTGGCTGCTGATGAGCGTAAGGCTGTTGATATTACGTTGTTACGGGTGACGGATGTTTGCTATTTGAGTGATTATTTTGTGGTGGTGACGGGGTTTTCGCGGACTCAGGTGCGGGCGATCGCCGATGCAGTCGAAGCCCAAATGGAAATCCAATGGCAACGCTACCCCTTACGCACCGAGGGCAAGGCGGAAGGCAGTTGGGTGTTGTTGGATTTTGGGGAGGTGATTATCCATGTGTTGCTCCCGACAGAACGGGAGTTTTATAACCTTGAGGCTTTTTGGGGCCATGGCGATCGCCTCGATTTCACCCCTACCACCGTTGAGGCCTAGGATGGCTCCCGATTCCGCTGCTTTTTGTCCCGTCCCGGAGGATCAGCAGCCCCTCAAGGAGTACGAACAAATGCGGGAGGCTTGGCTGTTTAATTGGCCCGTGCAACCCCGCTGGGTGTATCTGCGTAAATTGGCTTGGGTGTGGGCCTGGAGTTGGCTGATTGCGGGGCCGACGGCAGCGGCCAGTTTTGCGCCGGAGCGCTGGCCGCTACGCTTCGCGATCTTGGCCAGTGAGGGGGCGCTATTTTTCCTGTTCTTGCTGGTGGTGCGCTTGTATCTCGGTTGGCGCTATGTGGGCGATCGCCTCCAAAAACCAGAGGTGATTTATGAAGAATCCGGTTGGTATGATGGCCAAAAATGGCCCAAACCCCCAGAAGTGCTGATGCGCGATCGCCTCGTTGTATCCTATCAAGTACAACCCATCCTCCAGCGGTTACAAAAAACCCTCCTAGGGATGGCGATCGCCGCCACCTCTGGCCTGGTGCTTTGGTGCTTGGCCGCAGCCATTGCCCCCCTTCCTGCCCCGTTTTAACCCAACCCCCAGCAAAATTTTTCAACCAAATTCCTATGAGTCGTAGCCTACGCAACACCACCCCAGAACTTGAAGTCCAACTGTTGCGGGAGGGCATCCTAGAATCCACCCACAAAGTCACCGCCGTGATCACCGACCATCGGGGCCGGCTCCTCTCCCAGGCAGGCAATGGCGAAATGAGCACGTTCATCCGCTCCGCCCTTAAACCCTTCCAAGCCCTCGCCGTCACCAGTACCGGCACATTAGAGCGGTTTGGCTTGAGCGATCGCGATCTCGCCATCATGTGCGGTTCCCATCAAGGCACAGTGGAGCAATCCCGCCAAGTCTTCCATATCCTCTGGCGTTGCGACATTGACCCCACCGCCCTCCAATGCCCCACGCCTAAGGGCCAAGACAGCCCCCTCCAGCACAATTGCTCCGGCAAACACGCCGGAATGCTCGCAGTCTCCCAACAGCGGTATTTCCCCCTCGAAACCTACCTCCACCGTAGCCATCCGGTGCAAAAGTTAATCATTAGCAAAGTGAGTGAACTTTTGGGGATGCCCGCTGAAGAATTCATCCGCGCCCGCGATGACTGCGGAGCGCCCACCTATTCCATGCCTATGATCCAGATGGCGCGGCTCTATGCCCAATTGGCATCGGGGGATAATCTCGATCTGGAACGGATTTTGCGGGCCATGACCCATCATCCCCGCATGGTGGCCGGTGAAGGGGCCTTTGATACAGAGTTAATGCGCCTCACGGAGGGAGAGTTAGTCAGTAAATCCGGGGCTGAGGGGATTCAATGTATTGGCCGGGTGGGCCAGGGCCTCGGTTTGGCGATTAAAGTCCGGGATGGGGCGAAACGGGCCAAATATGCGATCGCCATCCACCTATTGCGCCAACTGGGTTGGCTTACGCCCCCTGTTGCCGAAGTCTTAGCGGATCAATTTATGAAAATCGACGACCACAAACGGTTAGAGGTGGTGGGGGAACTGACGATGGTTTAAGTTCTTCCCCCAACCGATCCCACTTAGCCCAGGATCAGCACCATGGTTAATCCAACTTCAACAATTTCAGAGCCGGTCAGCCTCGCCGAATTTCTCACGTTGCCGATGGGGGAGGCGATCGCCGACCGTGCTGAACTGATCGAAGGCAAAATCATCCCCAAAATGACTCCCCAACGCTTTCACTCCAAAACCCAACGGGCAATCCTCCGCATCCTTGAGGATTGGGGCGAAGACCGGGGCGAGATTGGTGTGGAATGGTCGGTGGTGCTCCAACGTCAGGGAGAGGATTGGGTGCCGATCCCTGACGTTTTTTATGTGGGGAGCGATCATCTCCCTCCCCGTCCCCTAGAAGACGAACCCTGTCCCGTCCCCCCGGATCTCGTCGTCGAAATCATTTCCCCCGGCCAACGGTTTGGCGATATGGCCGCCAAAGCCATGGACTACCTGATCAGCGATGTCCTAAGGGTTTGGGTCATCGATCCCCGCGCCCAAACGATCACCGTCTTTCACCCCGATGCCATGGCCATCACCTATCGGGGCGATACCCCCCTCACTGACCCTCTCTTCCCCGGCCTCACCCTCACCCCCACCCAACTCTTCCAAAAAGCCGGTTTGTGAAACCTTATCCGGAATCCGGTTGTAGCGTTGATCTGCGTAGGGGCGTTGGCGTAAGCCTGCCGGAGGCACAAAAATGTTTCGCCCCTACATCATCTACAGCTTTGTACTGTCTGATTAAGCGGATTCGATATGAATAGAGGAATTTAACTTTTTTGAAGCCCATCCTGACATTTTTGAAGGAAAAACGGTAGTTTTTATTGATAATGTCAGAGTTCTTGGTTATCGTGAAGACAGCAAAGAACTCTAAGTAGCAATGGCGACTAACATTCTCAACAGTATTGATTTACGAAATTTAGGAGCGCTCCTACAGCAAGCTCGGAAAAAAATGGGAATGACCCAAGCCGATGCTGCTAAAGTCATTGATGCGGCACGGACTACCGTTGTTGCGATTGAAAAGGGAGAGCGACGACTTAAAGCTAATGAATTAATCAAATTGGCTCGTGCCTATGGGCGATCTGTCAGTGATTTTGTTGGGCATTCCACCCCTGTTAGTGAACCTTTTCCGGTTCAATTCCGCGCTGCTTATCAACGCAATGAGCAAGACGAAGCACAAATCAGCCCCGTTATTCAGCGCTTTGAAGAACTGTGCCGCAATTACTTGGAGCTTGAGCAGATCATGGATGCTCCAATTTCCCGTAACTATCCGCAGGAATATGATGTCAACAATATGCCGATAGAAGCAGCAGCGGAAAGTATGGCGATCGCAGAACGGCAAAGACTTGGCCTAGGAGATAGCCCCATCCCCATGCTGCGAGACATCTTGGAGCAAAGTGTAGGAATTCGGGTGTTTTACCTCAATATGCCCGGAACATATTCAGAGATTTATAGCTATGATGAACAACTTGGTGGCTGTATGGCCATAAACCTGAATCACTACGAGGAACGTCGGCGTTGGTCAATGGCCCATGGCTATCTTCATTTTCTGGCCCATCGACAAAAGCCTGTCATTGATTTTGTTGATCTAAAGGGGCAATACAAAAGGGTTCCAGAAAGTGAAAGACTAGCTGAAGCTTTTGCCAAGTATTTTCTCATGCCCACCAGTGGCTTGCTGAGTCGATTTAATGATATGTATCGAACCCATGGCAAATTCACGCCCACTAATTTGTTTACCCTTGCTTATTATTATGGAGTATCCATAGAAGCTCTGGTTTATCGGTTAGAAGATATTGAACTACTTCCCTCCGGGACTTGGGATCGTTTGCGAGATCGAGGCTTGAAAGTTAAGAAGGTACAACAGGAGCTAGGTCTACAAGAGATCAATCAGCAAGCTGATCAACTTCCAATCCATTATCAGCACCTTGCCATTGAAGCATTAGATCAAGGACTAATCACAGAAGGACGCTTTGCAGATTTTCTAGGAGTGGATCGCCTAGAAGCTCGACGCATTGCAGAATCATTGCGTGAACATTCGAGTGGGATGTTGGCAGAATTTGCTGACTTAGATTTGCGCCAGGTGGAAAACATTGGGAGATAAATCATGGAAATCAAAAACTCCCATGTCGTTCTTGATGCTTGTTGTGTCTTGAACCTCTGTGCTTCTGGTCATTTACTTAAAATCATACAGTCCATACCGGCGAAAGTCGTGATCACTGAGGTCGTTAGAGCTAGAGAATTACTGACGCTTCAACGCCTCGTTAATGAAAATAATCAGGACATCAATCCGTTTGAATCAGCAATAGAAACAGGCTTACTAACTGTTGCAGATTTTAATTCTGAAGCTGAGGAAGAAACTTTCGTGAACTATGCTTCTCAGTTGAGGGATGATGGTGAGTCTGCAACCTGTGCTATTGCAATGCATCGAGACTGGGCGATCGCCACCGATGATAAAAAAGCAATCGCTTTTTTCCAACAAGAAGCACCGCACCTACAAATTTTTTCAACCTTAGCAATGATTAAAAACTGGTCAGAAGTCGAGAATATTTCCAAAGAAACTTTACGATCTTCACTCAATGCCATCAAAACATGGGGCCGCTACATCCCACACCGGGGCCATCCTTTACTCCATTGGTGGGAAAACCTGCTCCGGTGAAGATAGTTTTCCAAGCGCTAAGATAGAGCCAGACAACGAGGCTCCAAACCAATGCAGATTCACCATCTCCAGTTTTATGTCCAAGATGCTGACTATTGGCAAGGGTGGTTTGTGCAGAAATTTGGCTTTATTCCCACCCATCGCCAAGAAGATGGGGAAACCTTGCGGCGGGGGGTGGCCCGTGGGGCGGTGTGGCTGGAATTTGCTAGTCCTCAAAGGGGGAGTAGTCCTGTGGCGCAATACCTAGACCACCACAGCCCCGGTGTGGCGGCTGTTGCCTTTACTGTTAGTGATCTAGAGGCAACCGTTCGCTTTGCTGAAACCCAAGGGGGCCGCCTTGATCTCACCGCTTCCCAACCCACAATCATCACGCCTTGGGGGATGCGTCATCCCCTCTACACCCAAAGCCAACCTGCCCTACGCCATCAAACGCTTACCCTTGATCATCTGGTGCTGAATGTGCCTAGAGGGGAACTTGTGCCGGTGGTGGCTTGGTATGCAGCGGTGTTTGGCCTGATTCCCCAACAGCGATTTAAGATCCATACCGCTGATTCTGGCCTCGATTCCCAAGTGTTGCGCCATCCCCACAGTGGGCTACAACTCCCGATCAATGAACCCAGCACGCCCAATTCTCAGATTCAAACCTTTCTGGATCACAATGGTGGCTCTGGGGTGCAGCATATTGCCTTGGCTCCAGGGGCGATTTTGCCTTTAACCCAACGGTTACAGGCGGCCGGGGTGGCGTTCCTCTCGCCCCCCCCGGATTATTATCAACAGTCTAAAAAGCGCTATCCCCATTTGCCTTGGCGCGATCGCCCCTGGCGCAGTCTCCAAGCCGCTGGTATTCTCATCGATTGCCCCCAACCCGATGCCCTGTTATTACAGATTTTCACGGAGCCAATTTTTAATGCACCGACGTTTTTTATTGAATTGATTGAGCGGCGATCGCAGGCTGAAGGTTTTGGGGCGGGGAATTTTCAGGCTCTTTTTGAGGCCATTGAACAGCAACAACGGCAATTACCTCAACATTGTTAAACCCGATCAAAAGCAAGCCTTTTTCTGTCATGCAAACTTCATTATTTGACCTATTACCGCCCAATTTACCCAAACCTATTGCCAAAATCTTTACTTTTGTTGATTTATTTGCGGGTATTGGTGGTTTTCGGTTGCCCTTGTCCCAATTAGGGGGGCATTGTTTAGCCTATGCTGAAATTGATCGAGAAGCGATCGCCACGTATCAAAACAACTGGAATAGTCCAGAACTCGCACCGAATCTAGGGGATGTTTCGCAAGTTGAGCAATTACCTCTCAACCTGGATTTAGTCGTGGGGGGAGTTCCCTGTCAAGCTTGGTCAATTGCTGGCAAAACTCTAGGATTCGCAGATCCACTCGGCAAACTCTGGTTTGATGTTTGTCGATTAATTGAACAGAGCCAACCCAAGGCTTTTTTATTGGAAAATGTGAAGGGCTTAACAGAGCCGCGTCATCGGGGTAGTTTTGATTGGATTTTACACCATTTACGCAACAGCGGTTATTGTGTCTATTGGCAAATTTTGAATAGTTATGATTTTGGCTTACCCCAAGATCGGGATCGTCTTTTTTTGTGGGGTTTGCGGCGAGATTTACCTAATTGTAATCAGTTTAAATTTTTTCCACCATCCGTTAAACCTTGTCATCTTTATGATTTTCTTGAAGATTTACCCAATCAACCCGTTAAAAAACGTAAATTTTCACCGCAATTGCTGTTTGGAAATCGTATTCCGGCTTCCCGTGGCCGATTTCAGCGGAGTGATGAACTCAATGATTTTTTCCTGTTTACCGATGTGCGCGATGGTCACACAACAATTCATTCTTGGGATTTGATGGAAACGAGCGATCGCCAAAAACTGATCTGTGAAACACTTTTAAAGAATCGCAGAAAGAAAAAATATGGTTCAAGGGATGGCAACCCCCTCAACTTTTCCCACTTGCAAGCCTTGATTCCTAATTTGCAGAGATCAGAACTGAAACAACTGGTAGATCAAAACATTTTTAGAATCACCGCTGATCACTTATTTGATTTTGAAAATTCTAAAATTTCGACAGGTATTAATGGGGTTGCTCGAATTTTTTTACCCCATGCCCAGGCAATTGGTACTTTAACTGCGAGTGGAACCAAAGACTTTATTGCTACAGCAACGCTTCCGGATGCTGAACCCCAAGAATATAAACAAAATTTTATTAAATCGATTTATCTTCCGGGTAAATTCCGCGCTCTCACCCCTCAAGACTATGCCAAACTACAAGGATTCTCTGAAGATTTTGCAATTCATCCTAACCCTGCCATTGCCAAAAAACAATTTGGTAATGCAGTTTCGATTCCCATCGTTTACCATTTAGCTCAACTGATCATCCAATACTTCTCTCTTGAAATTTCTGCGCGGTTCAGAGATCCCCCTCAATCCCCCTTTAAAAGGGGGAGGTAGAGTTCTCATCATTGAAAACCCTATATCCAATGGAGTCAATTCCATCGTATTGACTGAAGACCCTCACAAACCAAGAAGAGCCATCTTGCATGAATTGGGATTGGGGCTAATTTTAAGGACGGGTTAAGTCCCGGAGCATTTGGGCCAGTTGGGCGGCACTATCGGGGACGGCTAGGGTTCCTGCCTGTTGGGCCATAGTGGCTAATTTTTGGGGATCTTTGAGGAGGTCGAGGACGGTGGTTTCGAGGGTGGCGATCGCCAAATCCTCCTGGCGGAACACAATCCCCGCCCCGGCATTAACCATGGCCATGGCATTATAATACTGGTGATCCTCTGCCGCAAAGGGATAGGGGATCAACACCGCTGGGGTATGGGTAATGGCTAACTCTGTTAACGTTCCCGCTCCAGAGCGGCCAATGGCCAGCGTCGCCCGCTGCATCAACCCCGCCATATTTTCACAAAAAGGGAGGGGGAAATAATGGGGGTGCGTCAAACGATCAACATCGGGATCGCGATCGCCCGTCAAATGGACAAGATAGGCCCCCGTCGCCAACCAAGCCGGGGCGCAGGCCCGCACCAACTGATTCACCCCCACCGCCCCCTGAGATCCCCCCACAATCACCAACAGGGGAGCATCCTCCGGAATCGGAAAATCTAAAGGTTGAGGCGTAAGGAAATTTTCTCGCACGGGTGTACTCGTCCAGCGGGTTTTACGACGAGGCAAATATTGCGCCGCATCGGGCAACCCCACCGCCACCTGAGTACACAAACGGGCCAACAACCGCGTCACCTTCCCCGGAATGGCATTGGATTCATGCAACACCACCGGAATCCCCGCCCAACGGGCCGCCAAAATCGCCGGGGCAGCAATGTATCCCCCCGTGGTGAATACCGCTTCAATGCGATGCTCCTGGATTAATTGCCGGACGCGCCGGGTGGCGAAGATCAGCCGTTGTAAAATTTTTAAAGAATGGAGGCCCGGCCGCCCTTGAAAGCCGCTGACGGTAATGGTGTGGAGGGGATAATGGGGGCGAATTAAAACCTGTTCGAGGCGATCGGGAACCCCTAACCAATGAATTTCCCCCTCGGTCAACTGTTGGGCCACGGCCAGGGCCGGGAAAATATGCCCGCCGGTGCCACTTGCGGCAATCAATAGGTGCATCAGTTATAGTGAGTTTGTCGGAACTCCAGTTACTAAACGTACCATCAATGGGAAACTTTGCCTTTCAGCGTGTGGTTTTATCGGGACTCTTCACCCTGGGCTTGCTCACGGGCTTGCCCCGCCTGAGCCATGCCCAAACCCCGCAACCCATCCCCCCAGAGCTACAAAATACCCTCAATCAACTGGAAGCCGCTGCTAATCGCCAAGATCTTGATGCGGTGATGCAGTTTTATAGCCCCACGTTCACCACCAGTGATAATTTAGCCGCCCGTGCTTTAGCCCAAGGCCTAGAAGGGTTATGGCGGGAATACAACGGCTTGAGCTATGACATTGAGGTACAAAATTGGCAAATGGAGGGGGATGACCTGATTGCGGAAACCCTGACCCAAGTTTCCGGAACCCGTTTTGAAGGACAGCAACCTGTGAGACTGCGCTCAGAGGTGCGATCGCGCCAACGGATCAACCCCCAAACCCAACAGATTAACAGTCAAGAAATCCTCACCGAGCGGACGCTAATTTTTATCGGCGAACGGCCCCCCAATGTAGATATTAATTTGCCCGAACAGGTACGGGCGGGGGAAAGCTTTGATTTTGACGTGATTGTCCAGGAACCCCTCGAAGGAGATCTCTTAATGGGGGCCGCCTTGGAAGAATCTGTTACCGCCAACTATCTCAGCCAAGCCAGCTTTGATTTAGAACTGCTCCAAGCGGGGGGCATTTTTAAACGGGGGCGGGAGGATCCCAATGGGGGCGATCGCTGGTTTTCGGCGGTGCTAATCCGGGGCGATGGCATGACGATGGTGACACAGCGGGTGCGGGTGGGGGATTAACCCCCTCAGCCCTTGATCGATCACGGCTGCGCGGGGAACCGCAACAGCGGGAAGCCAAGCCTCGACTGTGGTAGAATGGACAAGCTAAATTCATTCCATCACCAGTGTTTGCTGGCGACAAAGAGCAGTACCCACTGCTTTTTGCTGTTTATTGCCAGTATTTGCTAGCCTGTGACCGCAACGGAGTTTTTTCTATGGCTTCCCCCGAAAATCGGATTGTCCCGACAGATTTACGCAACGAAATGTCGCGGTCATACCTAGAGTACGCCATGAGCGTGATTGTGGGTCGGGCTTTGCCCGATGCCAGAGACGGCCTGAAGCCAGTCCATCGGCGCATTCTCTACGCTATGTATGAATTGGGACTCACCCCCGATCGCCCCTTTCGTAAATGCGCCCGTGTGGTGGGGGAAGTTTTGGGGAAATATCACCCCCACGGGGATACAGCGGTTTATGATGCCTTGGTGCGCATGGCCCAAGATTTTTCAATGCGGGATCCCTTGATTCAGGGTCATGGCAACTTTGGCTCCGTGGATAATGATCCCCCGGCGGCAATGCGATACACCGAATCTCGCCTCCACACGCTGACGGTGAACGCCCTGCTTCGGGATATGGAAGCGGAAACCGTCGATTTTGCTGATAACTTCGACGGTTCTCAACAGGAGCCGGTGGTGATGCCGGCCCGCATTCCGCAAATCCTCCTCAATGGTTCATCGGGGATTGCGGTGGGGATGGCGACAAATATCCCCCCCCATAACCTAGGGGAATTGGTAGATGGGTTGGTGGCTTTGGTGCATAACCCGGATCTGGAATTGGCGGATCTGTGCAAAATCATTAAAGGCCCCGATTTCCCCACTGGGGCGCAAATCCTCGGCTATGGCGGCATTCAAGATGCCTACATGACCGGGCGCGGCTCGATCACGATGCAGGGGGTGGCGAATATTGAGTTGATGGAGCATCCTGGCCGGCCCGATCGCGAGGCGATCATTGTTACTTCGCTCCCCTACCAAACCAATAAGGCGGCTTTGATCGAAAAGATTGCCGATTTGGTCAATGACAAGAAAATTGAGGGCATTTCTGATATTCGCGATGAGAGCGATCGCGATGGGATGCGGATTGTGATTGAACTGAAACGGGATGCGATCGCCCGCGTTGTCCTCAACAACCTTTACAAACAAACCCCGATCCGCAATAACTTTGGGGCGAATATGTTGGCCCTCGTTGATGGGGAACCGCAACTGCTTAACCTCAAGCAATTCCTCACCGTTTTCTTAAGCTTCCGCGTCGAAACCATCACCCGCCGCACCCGCTACAAACTTCGCAAAGCCCAAGAACGGGATCACATCCTCCAAGGCTTCTTAAATGCCCTAGGGAATCTTGATGCTGTCATTCACACCATCCGCCAAGCCGCCGATGCTGCCATGGCTAAAGAGGCGCTGATGGAGGGTTTCAGCCTTTCCTTAGCCCAAGCCGATGCCATTTTACAAATGCAACTACGCCGCCTCACGGCTTTAGAAGCGGACAAAATCGAAGCGGAACATTTAGAATTACTAGCCACAATTACGGATCTCGAAGATATCCTTGCCCGGCGGGAACGCATTGATGAAATCATCATCGAAGAAGCGGAGCAAATTAAAACGATCCACGCCACCCCCCGCCGCACGGAAATCCTCGCCGCTGAAGGGGATCTCGATGAAACGGATTTAATTGCCAATGAAGCGGTTTTAATTCTGCTCACGGAACAGGGCTACATTAAGCGGATGCCCGTGAACACGTTTGAGGCACAGCACCGCGCCACCCGGGGCCGGGCGGGGGCGAAGATTAAACAGGATGATGCGGTGGAGCATTTCCTCACCTGTTGTGATCATAATGTGGTGCTATTTTTTAGCGATCGCGGCGTGGTCTATTCCCTCAACGCCTACAAAATCCCCACCGCCTCCCGTCAAGCCCGGGGCGTGCCGATTGTCCAAATGCTCCCCATTCCCCGCGATGAAAAAATCACCTCAATCATTGCGGTGAGCGAGTTCACCGATGAAGATTTTCTCGTCATGCTCACGAAACAGGGTTTTATTAAAAAAACCGCCCTTTCCGCCTTTAGCAACATTCGCACCAATGGCCTGATCGCCATTTCCCTCGCTGAAGGGGATCAACTCCGTTGGGTACGATTGGCAAAATCGAGCGATAGCATCATCATCGGTTCCCGTCAGGGGATGGCGATCCATTTCCGGGCCGATGGGACGCAGTTGCGCCCGTTGGGTCGGGCAACGCGGGGGGTGAAGTCGATGAAGTTGCGGGCTAAGGATGAACTGATCGGTATGGATATTCTGCCGAGCCAAATCATTGCCCACCTTGCCGAAACCGATGGTGAGGAAGAGGATGATTTAACGCCCAGTGAAGAGGTGCTAACGGAGGTGGGGGATGGCCCCTGGGTGTTGGCTGTCACTTCACGGGGCTACGGCAAGCGGGTTCCGGTGGATCAGTTCCGGCTACAACGGCGGGCCGGTTTGGGCCTGCGGGCGATTAAGTTTAAGTTTGATAATGATGAATTGGTGGCCTTGGGGGTGGTGAATCAGGGGGATGAGTTAATGCTGATCACCCATCGGGGGATTATTATCCGCCAAGTTGTCGATGCCATTTCGCCCCAATCCCGCAGCGCGACGGGGGTGCGGGTGCAACGGTTGGATCAGGAAGATGCGATCGCCGCTGTCGCCCTCGTTCCCCCCACGGAAGGGGAGGAAGAGGAGGAATTTAGCGGCGAGTAGCCAGGGGTTCGGCTTGGGCTTCAAATTTTTGTTCCCAAGCCTCATGGTTGGCTTTGGCATCTTGGACAATGGGGGAAGCGGCGACGAGATGACAGGCGAGCCAATTAACGAAGGAAAGGGGAAACCGCAAGGGCCGCATCACATCCAGGAACAGAACGGCCCGATAGCCTTCGGTGTCGTTCCACACCTCATGATCATAGGTATCATCAAAAATCAAGCTCTTGCCCTCTTCCCAGATTGCGACTTGATCGGCGATCTGAATGCGGCATTGTGCGCGGGGTTCGGGGACTTTGAGGGCGAGGTGATAGCGGATGAAGCCTTTATGTTTGCCGCAATGGCGGGGGATATGTTTGCCGGGGGCGAGGATCGAGAAGAAGGCCACCTTTAAGCCGGGGATGGTTTCGAGGAGTTTGGTCGTTTGGGGGCAGCGATCGCAATTCTGTTCAGCCCGAAAACTAAAGGCCCAAAAAAAGTAAGTTTTCCAACGGTCATCATTGGCAATACTGTATTGCCGTTTGGAAATATCTTGGAAGTTGGGCAGGTCTTCCACCCGTTCGAGGATTTGATCCAGTTCTTGGCGAATCACAGTCCAATTGGCTTCGAGGGTTTTGGCCCAGGGAAATTGCTCGGTGGTGAAAAAGACCGATTCCCCCACTTTGGAGAAGTACGGCACAATTTTTTCCACATAGGGGACGGCGGCTTCTAACCGTTTCACAAGCCAGTCTGTTAGACCCTTCATGATTGCATCAAGTTAAAAAACATTCAGGCTTCCGATTATACCGCTCTGAAAACCTGCCTTTTCCAGAGCCAGGGGATCTCGCTTCGTTGTTAGGCTAACGATCCCCCCGGCTGCGCCGACCCCCTTAAAAAGGGGGTTAATTTCCGGAAACCCCCCTTTTTAAGGGGGGCAGGGGGGATCTTGCCACCTCAAAGCCGCCGCTACCTGTTCGGGGGTTAAACCCAAGGCCATGAGACGGGCGATCGCCCCCTCTTGCGCCTGCACCTGGGCCGCCTGCACCGCCGCTAGATCCGCCACCGCTTGATCGGCCCGTTGCCTTTCCTGTTCCGCCCGTTCCTCCGGTGTGGGAACCCAAACCCCCTCGGCATCATACCAGCGCAACCATTGGCCCATCACGCCATCATAGGCTCCCTGCCAAATCCCCAAGCCCAAACCGAGGCGTTCTAACCACAGTTTCGACTCCGGCAAATCCAAGGGTTGATAGCGTCCCCCCGTTAACTCAAAGGCCCGCAATGTATAGGTATAGCGATCGTAAATCACATAGTAGGGAATTTGAAGGATCTGCTCATAAACCTGCCATTTCGTCAGGGGGCGATCCACCACCCGGAGCGTTTGGCCTAAAGCCTCTGCCTCCGTGCCGGGAGAAAGCAACTCCACGACCAAAAAAGGCATCACCCCTTCCTGCCAGACCACATAACTTAAGCGCAACGCATCTTGACGATCCACCCGATTCGCCCCAATCACGAGAAACCAATCCGGGCGTTTATGCCAAAGGGGATGACGGGGATCGTAGTAAAGATTCAAATCTTGGGCGGTGAAGCAATCCTCACGGGGTATAGCGGTGGGGCGACAGGTCAAGCTGAGGAGCGTGGGTTGAAAAGCGTGGAATTCGTCAGGCAAACCGGGTTCCTCCGGGTCTTCGCTGGGGAGGTCGTACATCGTCGGCAGGGGATGTTGCCAACGGAAGGGGAAAGGGTCTTGAACCATGGGGATCTGCCCTCAATTCAGAACGAGTTTATTATATTCAAAATTTTGCCATTCCTGAAGCTGGCCAGGGTGAGAAGATGGATCAAACCCTTGCCCTTGTAAATACCCGATGATTCCAACCACCCAAACCCGCAAGGCGGATCACATTCGCATCTGCCTCGAAGAAGATGTTCAATGCCGTCAACAAACCACCGGGTTTGAGCATTACCGCTTTAGCCATGCTTGTTTGCCGGAACTGGACTATGAGGAGCTTGATCTCAAAACCACCTTTTTCGGTAAAACCTTGGGGTTGCCCCTGCTGATCTCCTCCATGACCGGCGGCACAGCCCAAGCCCAGGAAATTAATCGGAATTTGGCGATCGCCGCCCAAACCTATGGCCTGGCCATGGGGGTGGGTTCCCAACGGATTATGGTGGAGCGGCCGGAGTTGGGGGAAACTTTTGATGTGCGATCGCACGCCCCTGATATTCTCCTGTTTGCCAATTTGGGAGCGGTGCAATTGAACTACAGCTATGGGGTGGAGCAATGCCGGGAAGTGGTGGATCGCCTCGCCGCCGATGCCCTGATCCTCCACCTCAACCCCCTTCAGGAATGTATCCAACCCAGGGGCGATAAAAACTTTAAAGGCTTGTTGCCGAAAATTGCTGAAGTTTGCCAAGGGTTGCCGGTTCCCGTAATCGTTAAAGAAGTGGGCAATGGCATTTCTGGGGCCATGGCCCAAAAGTTGTTGAATGCAGGGGTGGCGGCCATTGATGTGGCGGGGGCCGGCGGCACATCCTGGGCCAAGGTGGAAAGCGAACGGGCGGAAACCCCCTTACAGCGGCAATTGGGCCGCACGTTTGCTGATTGGGGGATTCCCACAGCGGATTGTTTAGTGAGTGTGCGCCGTTTGTTGCCACAGTTGCCCTTAATTGCCTCCGGAGGCATTCGCGATGGTTTGGAGGTAGCCAAAGCCTTGAGTTTGGGGGCGGATCTTGTGGGTTTAGCCTTCCCTTTTTTGCAAGCGGCGGCCATTTCAGAAACGGCGGTGGGGGAATTGGTGCAACGCCTAGAGGCTGAAATCGCTACAGTATTATTTTGTACAGGCAATCGCACCGTAGCGGATTTGAAACAGTCCCAAATGCTACGACGGTTAAAGGATTAATGGGGAAAGAATCATGCTGAAATTGCGGGATGTGTTGGCCAGTACCTTGGGGGTAATTTTGGCCTTGGTGTTGGCGGGGGTGGTGAGTGGTGGGCTGTTGTTGTTGTTGATCGTTGCCTTCGGGATTAGTGAAGAGGAAGAAATGGTGGTGCGCGATCGCAGTGTTTTGGTGTGGGATCTCTCCACCCCGATCCGCGATACCCAACCCTTGGGGGAATTGACCACGGTTTTTTCCACTGAAACCGGAAACCTCACCTTACGCCAAGCGATCGCCTCCCTAGAAGCAGCAGCAGAAGATGACCGGATTGTGGCCCTGTTGATCGATGGTCGGCAGGGGGAAGCGGGCCTCGGTTTTGCCATGTTGCGGGAGTTGCGGCCTGCCCTCGAAGCGTTCCAAGCATCGGGGAAAAAAATCGTTGCCTACGGTGTGGATTGGGGTGAAGGGAGTTATTACCTTGGCTCCATTGCCGACCCAGTGGTGATTAACCCCCTAGGATCGATGGAAATGAATGGCTTGAGTGCCGAGCAGTCTTTCCTAACTGGGGCTTTGGATCGCTTTGGAATTGGGGTGCAGGTCTTGCGGGTGGGAGAGTATAAATCAGCGGTGGAGCCGTTCACAGAAACAGAATTCAGCCCGGAAAATCGGGAGCAACTGACCGCCCTTTTGGGGGATCTGTGGGGGGATTTCTTAACGGTGGTGGGGGGCGATCGCGACAAAACCCCCCAACAATTGCAACAAATTGCTGCGAATCAAGGAATTTTATTACCAGAAGCTGCGTTAACAGCGGGTTTAGTAGATGAGATTGCCTATTTTGATGAAATAGCCGTTCAGTTGCGGGAACTCACAGAAGAAACCGAGGAGCCAAAACGGTATTTTCGACAAATTAGCCTCAGTAATTACTATCAAAATGATGTCAGCCTTGCCAGCAGTAGTTACCATAGCCAAAATGTTGCCGTCCTCTATGCCGAGGGGGAAATTGTCTATGGGGAGGGGGAAATTGAGCAGATCGGCAGCGATCGCCTGATTCGGCAATTGCGGGAGTTGCGCGACGATGACAGCATCAAAGCAATTGTGTTGCGGGTTAATAGTCCGGGGGGGAGTGCGACGGCTTCAGAGTTGATCCTGCGGGAATTGCAACTGACCCGCGAGGAAAAACCGATTGTGATTTCCATGGGCAATGTGGCGGCTTCTGGGGGCTACTGGATTGCCATGGGGGGCGATCGCATTTTTGCCGAAACCAACACGATTACCGGCTCTATCGGTGTATTTGGTCTGTTGCTCAATCTTGAAGGCATTACCAACAACAACGGCATTACCTGGGATACGGTCAAAACTGCTCCTTTGGCGGATCTTGATACCATTTCTCGCCCTAAAACCGATGCTGAAATTGCCAAAATTCAGCAATTTGTCGATCAAATTTACACCCTCTTTTTAGAAAAAGTGGCTAAGGGTCGCGACCTCCCCCCGGCCCAAGTGGCGGCATTAGCCCAAGGTCGGGTATGGTCGGGGGCAGATGCGTTGAGCAATGGTTTAGTGGATGAAATTGGGGGTTTGGAGCGGGCGATCGCCTATGCAGCGGAGCGGGCAAAATTGGGAGAAGATTGGGGCGTGGAGGAATACCAAAATGAACCCAGTTTTGAAGAATTACTGATGCGCACGTTGTCTGTGCAAAACCCTAGCCCCCTCACCGCCCAATGGTTGCAACTCCAAACGCAACTGCGGCAACTCCAAACCTGGAACGATCCCCGCCAAGTCTATGCCCTCTGGCCCAGGCTCGAAATTCGTTAGGCAAATCCACCAGGCGGCAGAGCCGCCTGATGCCCGTACCATGGCAGAGCCATGGCACGAGATTACAGAAGGGGGAACTTTCGAGGGATTGAGCAAAAAGCAGGGTTATAAAAGCGAATAGAGTTATCTTGCATGAGTTCAGACTATGGCGATTCGAGAAGGACGGTGGGATTGCCCCACCTGTGGCACAACCGGATTACTAGGGCGGGATACAAAATGCGGCAATTGTGGCGCAACCCGGCCCGAGGGGATCAAGTTTTACTTACCCGAAAATGCCCCGGCTGTTGCCAATGCGGCACAATTGGCGATCGCTAATTCTGGAGCGGATTGGATTTGCGATTATTGCGGCTCTAGTAATCGGGCGGAAGCTCCCGCCTGTAGTGATTGCGGTGCGCCCCAAGGGGAAAAACACCAAGCCATCCAGTCTGTAAACAACGCCACCCTAGAAACGCCGACTCCAGTCAAACCGCCGACCAGAAAATCCCGGTGGCAACTGGGCTGTTTAGGTTTGATCGGGGCCTTGGTTGCGCTGCTGATTTTTTGGTTTCAACCTCAACAAATCAATGCGACCGTTACTCAAACGTCTTGGCAGCGGTCGATTGAGATTGAGCAACTGACAACGCTGGTAGAGTCAGACTGGTCGATCCCCGCTGGGGGCCGTCTCCTCAGTCAACAGGAAGAAATTCACCACTACGATCAGGTTTTAGAGCGATATGAAACCCGCAGCCGTGATGTGTCGGAACAGGTGCAGGTGGGTTCTGAAAGTTATGTTTGTGGCACAGTGGATCTTGGTAATGGCTTTTTTAAGGATCGAATGTGCGATCGCCCCGTTTATGAAACTCGTACCCGCACGGAAACCTATGAGGAGCCGATCTATCGAGATGAGCCGGTGTATCAACCCAAATACACCTATGAAATTGATCGCTGGCTGGTGAATCGCACGCCCCAAACCAGCGGCAACGATCACAATCCTTATTGGCCTCAAATTGTCCTTGGCCCCCAGGAGCGCCAGGGGGCCAGTGAGGAAACCTACCATGTGGATTTTAATGGGGAGAATGGTAAGAACTACCGGATTACAATGCCCCTGGCCCGCTGGTTGGATTTTGACCTGGGCAGTCAACACCAAATTACCGTGAATCGTGCGGGTAAGGCTTGGTTGCCGGATGAATAAACTACCCCGTGATTTACAAACCCTGTTGATCACCCCTGAGGAATTTAGCGATCGCTCCGGCCTCATGCTCCCCTGGCAATTGCCCGGTACGGAAGGGCAACGGGTGCGATCGCTCCTCTTCGGTTTAGGGGGCAGTTTCCTCCTGTTTGGATTAGCCCAATGGGGGATTGGTGTGCCGGGGTTGGATATTACCTTGGGATTGTTGCCCTTGGTGGGGGCGATCGCCTGGTTGTTGCGGGGGGATTTGCGCCGTTGGCGGGGGGAATCGGTGGGTTATGGGGATTTAGACCTCCAAGATCAGGAGGAATTGGATCGCCTTCAGGCTGAAGTCGAGGCCTTTAACCGGATTGTGCGATCGCTCCACCTCAATGATCAACTGCAACAATTAGGCAATCCGGGGTTAACTCCCGCAACGCGACGGCAATTATTACAGGCGTTGAAGTTAATTCGTGAGGATTTGGTGAAGGCGATCGCCACCGCCCGACTTTTACGCGAAAACCGCGACCTCCTCACCGAAATCGCCCTCAACCCCGAACTTTTCACCACTAATCTCGCCACCGTCCAACGCCTCGAACAGGCCAACACCGCCACCGATCTCGCCCAATATCTCGCCCCCGCCCTCACCCTTGCCCTCGATGTCCATCGCCATCTAGAGGCATTGCAACAAGACGAATCTCACCCTTCGTAGGGGCGAAAAATTTTTCGCCCCAATTTTTCGCCCCTACGCCACTGCCCCCAAGATCGAGAGCATACGCTAACCTAGGGAGTTAACATTTCTTTACCATACTTTCATTTTTAACGATGACCGTTACCTATCCCCGCAAAACCCACTACGGCATGGATGCCCGCGCCATCCTTGAGCAAGTCATTCAAAACCGCGAAATCCATATGGTGACGCTCAACCGTTACCGCTTCAACGAGCAACACAGTTGCAAAGACCTCACCGAATTAATTGAACTCCTCAACGGCGAACCAAGGGAATTGGTGCGGGATCTCGCCCGTCATGTGGCGGATGAAGCCCGCCATGCCGTTTGGCTGACGGATTTGCTCTATGAATTGGGGGAAGATTTGGGTACGCCTCCCGGTGTTTCCTATATTGGCGAATTTGAGCGGTTGTTAGGGGATGCTTCCGCCAATCCTGAAGAGCGAGTGATTGAGGCCTTAGCGGCGATCAATGTCACCGAAAAGCGAGGCTGTGAGTATTTTTCTGCCCATATTCAAGCCCTAAAAGCTGCCCCCAGTGAGGAAAACGACAAAATTCGCGCCACGATTGAGCAGATTTTCCCTGAGGAAACCGGCCATGTGCGTTGGGGCAATCGCCTCCTGGCCCAAATGGCCAAAAAGAGCGATCGCCATCGTCAAAAAGTCACCGCCGCCAAGGAAAAATACAGCCGCATCGAGCAAGCCGCCTATGAAGCAGGCATGGATATCATGGCGGGGGCAGAACTGCGCCGCCTCAATGATTTAGTGGAAATCACCAACAAGCTCCCCTTGTGGGATCGGCCTCAATATTTAATGGAGCGATTACCCCAAACCCTCCTCTCTCCCCAGTTGCAAATGACCCGGCTTCATGTGGCGAAAAAAGCCTGGGATCGCAACCCTCAAGACTTCATGGAGAAGTTTGTGCCGATGTTCCTCAATGGGATTCAACCGGCCCCGAAAAAAGCTAAACAAGCCTAAAAATTTGTCGGCGTTAAAACTCTTTTAACTCCTGCATTTTAGGAAGATGAGGACTAAAGTCCTCACTACAAACAGGCGTAGGGGCGAAAAATTTTTCGCCCCCTTCCCCTAGGGTTAACGGACAACCCTTTTACCCCATCCCTAGGGGCAACCAATGGAATCGTGATAATGGTAAGGGGTGCAGGCGTAGAAGAGACCCCCCACAAACCCAAAGGCGGCGGCAATCACGAAACTGCCGTTAAGGGCATGGCCATCACCAAATGTTGCTAAGAAATTGACGACAAAGTTTGAGGCTTGATAACCAATGGCGGTGAGGCCCGGCAACCAATGGACAACCGTTAAGCTCCCCAACAGGCTGCCAATCAACAGCAACGGTAGGGTAAAGCTGAAGATTGCTGTCAACAGAAAGGATTGGACGTGCTGAAAGGAAAAACGCATGGCTAGACTCCTAATTCCGGATTGCTGAGGGAAAGGGTTTAACGCCATCCGCTTGAGCAATGGGTTCTGGTGAGAACTTGACTAATACAATAAGGGGATTGCTCCCAAACTGGGGGATTATTGCGCAAATCTTAAAACTTTATTAAATTTGTTCGCAAAGTTAACCAAATCTGCCTTAAATCCGGGGCTTCACGACGAAGAATAGGGGTGAGGGCGGGAAACAGTGATGCGATCGCTCAGTTGAATTAACGTTTGATTGAGTTTTGTATCCTTTTGTCGCAGTTGGGCAATTTTGTCACAGCTATAGAGAACGGTTGTATGATCCTTGCCGCCAAACTCTTCACCAATGCGGGGTAGGCTCAAATTGGTATGTTGACGCATCAGATACATCCCCACCTGGCGAGCCAAGCTAATTTCCCGACGGCGGGAATTGCTTTTGAGTAGCTCAATGGAGACATCAAAGAGGGTGGCGATCGCCCCTAAAATCGCCTCCGGTGTCGCCGCCACCTTTTCCACTGGCGGATTGAGCATTGGTGCGATATGCTCCACCGCCATGGGTAGGCCAGAAATGGAGGTATAGGCGATCGTGCGGATTAACGCCCCCTCCAGTTCCCGAATATTAGAGGTGTAGTGGGTGGCGAGATATTCCTTCACCGCCCGGGGGAGGCGCACATTTTCATCATCCGCCTTCTTTTCCAGAATCGCCATCCGCGTTTCAAAATCCGGAGCCTGGACATCAGCAATCAGCCCCATGGAAAACCGGGAACAGAGCCGCTCCTGGAGTCGGGGGATCTGGTTGGGGGGGCGATCGGCCGCGAGAACCACCTGCTTACCGGATTCGTGAAGCGTATTAAAGGTATAGAAAAACTCCTCTTGGGTGTATTCCTTGCCCTCAATAAACTGAATATCATCAATCATCAACACATCCGCCGCCCGGTAATGCTCCCGAAACTCCTCCATACTGTCTTGGCGAATGGCGGTAATTAAATCATTGGTAAACTTTTCTGTTGAAACATAAAACACCTGGGTTTGCGGTTCAATTTCCAAGCGGTAATTACCGATCGCCTGCATCAGGTGAGTTTTCCCTAACCCGACCCCCCCACAGAGAAACAGCGGGTTAAACTCCCGCCCCGGAGATTCCGCCACCGCCAACGCCGCCGCATGGGCCATGCGATTATTCGCCCCCACCACAAAGCGAGAAAAGATGTATTTACGGTTAAAGGGCGTTTCTGTGGGCCGTTGGGGGTCATCATTGCGTTCGTTGCCCGCCAAGAGAGATCCTTCGAGATGCCAACTTTGATCCCGCATTTCCCCCTGGGCAGTGGTGATCTGTAACTCCAGGGGATGGCCGAGAATTTCAATAATCACCTCGCCAATGGGTTGGAGGTAGTGCTTTTGGAGCCAATTACAGGCAAACAGGTTCGGAGCCTCCAGGACTAACATATGCTCCGTCAAAGCCTTGGCTTGAGTGGGTTTCACCCAAGTTTCAAACGTGGGGCGGGTCAAACGGTATTCTAAACGGGTTAAGACCTCGTGCCACAGTTGTTCAGGAGCCATGGAAATCTGGGAGCACAGCATGGGAGGATGAGCTTTGTATCTTATCCCGATTTTTAGCGGGATGGCTAGCGCATTCCCAGATCGGCCCTGACCCCGGTGTGAGTTTGCCAATGGCCAGTGCTTAGAATGGAGAAAGACACAAATGTCATGCGATCCCATCACTTCCCCACTAGAGGGGATCAAGCCAGATCAACCCGGTGCATCTCACAGACGCTCGTCATCAGGACTTTAGTTGTCAGAACATTAGTCCTCAAACGTTTGTTGTCAGAGCATTAGTCCTCAAGTTCGTAGTGAGGACTTTAGTCCTCTGTCTCCGTACCGGATCAACCCTTGAGGATCGCGATCGCCCCTTAACCCCATTTCGATTGTTGCCCTTGATTTTCCTGCCATGCACCACGACAATATCACCCACTACGCCGACCTCCTTGCTGCCCTAGGGACTCCTGCCCGCCTCACCATTGTGCGCCTGCTGGTTAAAAAATATCCCCATGTCCTAACGGCGACAGAGCTACAGGCGCGAATTAAAATCCCCGCCCCGATTTTGCATCAACATCTCAATAAACTTTGCCAACAGGGTGTACTCCATCGGGGGGAAGATCCCGTTACCTATGGGGTTGATGTTAATTTATTGGAGGATTTATTAGCCTTTTTCTATGCAGAATGTTGTGTGCGGCAGCGGGTCATTGATTGGGGTCGGGTCAATGATAAAAAAGAGCAATGGTTGACGGCTTCAGAGGTGGCGACCGTTGAACAAGAAAGTCTTGAGAACTTTATTGATGCTCCCATTTATGATCGTTTAGGGGGCAAAGTTTTACAGGCATTACTTTTGGCCCAATCAGAAGCGATTCGCACGGGTCACGATGCCATTGCGGCAGAACATTTGTTATTGGGTTTAATGCTGGAAGGGAGTGGCCTGGCCACCCATCATCTTAAGGAATGGGGCTTGACCGTGCTGCGGCTTCGGGAGGCGATGGGCAGCCCGACGGGGAAAGAATCCCCCCATGATATTCCCTTTAGTGGGGAGGCAACGGCGATTTTAAATTCAGCGCTGATTGTGGCCAATGAATCCGGGGCAATTTTGATCAACACTGAGCATATTTTGTTGGGATTTTTATTAACCTGGCAACAGGCGATCGCCCAAAACAAACCCCTATCTTTTATCTGTAAAATCTTCCAACAGTTAACCATTCCCCCGGAGGCCATGATTCAAAAGATGCGAGAAAATTTACATTAGGGGATATGAAAGGAGGGGCAAAAAATTTTTCGCCCCTACCCTAAAAAAGGAAGGGAGCGACTTTGTTCCCTTCCCAATCAGCATTTTATGGACACTAAAATTACTGATAATTGAGCAAAATTGTTGCTGATCTGACTCAGATCAGGCCAGTGTAGATGGTAAACAAACTCTGCACTAAGGCAAGCGAGATACTGACTTGAATCCTGTTGCTCTATGGGTTTCTTCAGTGGCAAGGGGACTTTTTATGCAAGAGCATCGCTCCATCAGCCCAGATCGTCACATTATTGTTACATTTCTCCCAATGCTGAGGGCGATGGGTACGCTAACCGGGATGCCGCATCATCAAGCGCCGCCGGAACCACCGCAAACCACCGAGAACGAGAATAGAACTGAGAATTGTTCCCGGTTCAGGAACGGCAACGGGACCAGGATCGGGGTTAAAAATCGGATCGGGAATAGGAGTTTCAACCCGCAGCGGCGTAAATAGGGAAATTCTCTGCACATTATGCCCGACTCCTCTAAAGTTCGTTGAAACCCCTAAGGTATTAAACAAGCCTTGATCAATGGTGATGGGCGTAGGCCCTGCATCAAACAGATAGACGCTATAACTCAAAAATGTAGCCACACTCAAAACAAACCAATCCTGTAGGGGGGAGGCGATCGCCCAATGGCCCTGCGCTTGATGCGCGGTGGCACGAATCGCTGCCCCGGCTTGATTCGACTGCCCCACCAACTCCCAAACCCGATCACTACCCGTAAAATCATCAAACAGGCCCCTATTCAGCCAATTTAAAAGGGGTTGATGGAGGGCCAAATCATTGCCAATATTAGCCCCGGCACAGGCCAAAGGTTGATGTAATGTGGCCTGATTTTGAAACACCACTGCCCCCCGATGACAAGGGGGTAAGATTTCCGGTGGCCCAGACACCATCACCAGCGCATTCGCCGGTTGAACCGCTGCCCCCCATAGCGTTGTCAACGTCATCCCGAAGAGGAGGAGGGAACTGGGGAGGGCATATTTATCCAGTCTGAATCTGATCATGATTTTAGCTGTGATTGAGGGCAATTCCGTGAAAATACGCTTGTGCTTTTTTTATTTTACCTACTTCTCCGTAAGAACCCCTGGAAAAATGCCATCTTTTATCTTTCATCGTCGCAATTTCGCACTTAGACTATCATGCAGACAAAAAGCTGCCTTGTTAACTTCGTCAAACCTTAAGCATTGTGATCACGGCATTGCCTCAACCCCTCAAAATTACGTTACTGGTTCATGATCTATCCAGTCGTGGTGCGGCACGGTGGGCCGCTAGTCGTCCGTTTTTGCTCTACCATGCCCTCACCGCTTTGGGTCATGGGGTGGAAATTTTGGGGTTTAATTTTGGGGGGGAACCGCCAGAAGCGGCAATCGCCCAACAATTCCCCCTCACCGTTTTACCAGGGGCAAAACTGCCCCAATTTTTCCGCGATGCCGGAGCAATGCGCCGCCACATTCACGGCGATCTTCTCTACCCTTTGCGGCCCTACCTTTCCAGCTTGGGCCTGGCCCTCTGGCATCGGTGGCATACGGGCAAGCCCGTGATTCTCGATATTGATGATTGGGTGTTGGGGTGGCATGGGGGGGATGAATTGCGCTATCCCACCAGTGTTAAACAACTGGCAAGGGATATCTTGAAGCCTGATGGAGCATTGCGGGATCTAGAGCATCCCCTCTATCTCCGTTGGGGGGAAAAGTTGGTGAAACGGGCGGATGCAGTGACGATCCATAGTCAGTTTTTGCAAGACCGCTTCGGTGGGGCCTACGTCCCCAATGGCAAGGATACGGAACGGTTTAACCCTGAAAAGTGCGATCGCCTCGCCAGCCGTCAACGCTATGGCCTCGAACCCTACCGGGTGTTAATGTTTCCCGGTGCGCCTCGCCCCTATAAGGGCCTTGAAGATGTTCTGATGGCTTTAGATCATTTGAATCATGAGGATCTGCGCCTCGTCATCGTCGGCGGCAGCCCCTACGATGACTATGATCAAGAACTCCATCGTCGTTGGGGACGGTGGTTGATTCAACTGCCGATCCAACCCACCGCTGCCATGCCAGAAATTGTCGCCGCCGCTGATATTATCGTCATTCCCCAACGGGATACCCCCGTCACCCGCGCTCAATTTCCGTTAAAGTTAACCGATGGGATGGCGATGGCCAAACCCATCATTGCCACTCAAGTAGGGGATATGCCAAAGCTATTGGGAGATACCGGATTTTTGGTGCAGCCTGGGGAGCCAGAGGCGATCGCCCAAACCATCACCTGGATTTTCAACCATCCTGAGGCGGCCCAAGCCGCTGGCCAACGGGCGCGACAACGTTGTATTGAGCATTATAGTTTGACAGCTATGTCCCAAAGTCTCGCCACTGTTTTAGCCCCATTCACCCCCTGACCTGATCATGACTATCCGTTCAAAACAGAATTGTATCGCCATCAGGCAAAGACTCCCTTGAGATGTACCCCAGAACAGTGAATCATTCGCGACCCTAAACCCACCCATCCTTAGCTGAATTTGGGATTAATCAATGTCTACCAATCGATTGCTACTCAGGTTTGCACTCAACTATCCAATGCTGATCTTTTGGACAGTGGTTTTAGGATTTTCCGGGGCCTTATTTAATGGTGTGAGTACAGCATTAGTTGTGCCGCTATTGCTGGGGTTTTTAGGGCAGGATACTGGCCTATTAGAGCAGGGGCCGCCCGCCTTAAAAACTGTGATGGCATTTTTTGAACGTTTTCCCGGTGAATGGAAGTTCTTAGCCATGATTGGCACCGTGATTATTGCCATTGTCTTAAAAAATATTGCCCTATATCTCACCGCCATTGTTTCTAACTATCTCTCACAATCCCTCGTCAACGGGATGCGTCTTCAAGGGGCGCAATTACTCCTCAAACTCGATTTAGATTATTTTTCTAAACAAAAAATTGGCAACATTGTTAATTACTTAAACAATGAAATCAGCCGCACCGCCAGCGCCGTCAAGATTGCAATCACGATTTTTACCACGATCATCACTGTATTTGTTTTCGTTTGTATCTTGATTTGGCTTTCCTGGCAACTCACTGTCGCCGCTGGCTTGTTATTGAGCCTCGTTTTGTTGGTGAATCAATGGTTTATCAACCGAGCCAAACAGTACGGCCGGATTCTTTCCCTCAAATCCCAAGAATATTCCAATAAATTGCTGGAAATTCTCACCGGGATTCGCCTGATTAAAAGTGTCAGTAATGAGGAAGAAGAGTATCGCCACCTAGAGCGCTTTATTCGGGAGCGAGAACAGGCGGAATTTGCTTCCCAAAGTAACTATGCGGTCATTGCGCCGATCAATGAAGTTTCGGGAATTCTGACGATCTTAGGAATTGTGATGATTGGTCGTTACTTGTTTATTGATCAATTACAATCTCTATCAACCATCCTGTTAATTTATCTTGTCACCCTCTTTCGGCTCTTGCCCTTTGTGGGCAAATTAAATGGAGAACGGAGTCGCTTTGCCAATGTCGCCCCCAGTGCAGAAATTACCGCTCTTTTTCTCCGGGAAGATGATAAGCCGATTATGCCGAAAGGCAATCATCCCTATCAAAACTTAGAAAAAGGGATTGATTTTCAAGGGGTGAGTTTTCAATATCCTGGTTATCAGGACATGATTTTAAAGGAGATTAATCTCTGGGTTCCGAAGGGGAAAACAACGGCTTTGGTGGGGGCATCGGGGGCGGGAAAATCAACGCTGGTGGATTTAGTGCCGCGCTTTTATGACCCGGTGGCGGGGCGAATTTTGATCGATGGGGTGGATTTGCGGGAGTTTGATTTGACGACGCTGCGGCGGGCGATGGGGGTGGTGAGTCAGGATACGTTTTTGTTTAACAATACGGTGCGCTATAACATTGCCTACGGTTTGGGGGAGGTGTCCGATGAGGCGATCGCCATCGCTGCCCAGCGGGCCAATGCCTACGATTTCATCATGCACCTGCCGGAGGGGTTTGATACGGAAGTGGGCGATCGCGGTGTGATGCTCTCCGGGGGGCAACGGCAACGGCTGGCGATCGCCCGCGCCCTATTGCGGGATCCTGATATTCTCATCCTCGATGAAGCCACGAGTGCGTTAGATACGGTTTCGGAGCGGTTGGTACAGGAGGCCATTGAGGAGTTATGCCGCGATCGCACCACCCTCGTCATTGCCCACCGCCTTTCCACGATCCGCCAAGCCCATCAAATCGTCGTCCTTGATCAGGGGCAAATCGTTGAAATGGGTTCCCACGATCAACTCATTGCCGAAGATGGCCACTACGCCAAACTCCATAACCTCCAATTCGGCAAACGCAAACACAAAAAGGTCAATCTCCCCACCAACGCCGCCCTAATCCGTGCCTCGATCCGGGCTTCCCATGAACTGCGCACCTGTTTATCCTACGAAGTCCGCGCCCGTCTTAATGCCATGCTTGGCTCGTTGCAATTGGTGACGGATGATCTGGTGGATACGCCAGAGGAGCGGCAGGAATTAATTGCGGAATCCTACGAAGCAGCTTTAGGTTTACTCAATACCCTTTCCTTTTTTGAAGACCACGGCGCAAGGTTTGAAAGCTCCCTCACTCCCCCCAGTTTTTTACCCCCCTCATCTGGTTGAAGAAAAATTGATAGGTGTGGGGGCGAAAGATTTTTCGCCCCTACTTAGAGCCTTGCAGGATCTGAACGCAGCGGGTTGGAGGGGAATCATTGCCCGCTGACCGGCTAAAACGAATCCCCAGCAAAAACCTAGAACTTAATGCAAAACATTAGGGCCATGTTCTGGGGGCGTGATGTGTAAAACTGCGGGTTAGTGCCTTCGTGCGTGCTTGCTGTTGGGTAGGATCTAGCTACTGATGATCCCACGCCGTCGGGATATTGAGGCTGATAATTCCGAGGAGCAAGTAAAAAATTATTTGCAAAAAAGATATAGGGGTGTCTTGTTGCTTGTTGACTTGACCCCATCACCCTCCCACTGTCCACCCCGCGCCCAGCGTCCCACCCTCGGACAAACTCACCACGGAGTTCAGGGAGCCTAAATGTGCTGATCCCGTCCCCGGCTCCGTAAATTGTGCCGATCGCCCCAAACAGATCGCTATAATCTGCCCGGCTGATAATGTCCCCATTGGCCATCAGGTAGCCATCAGGGACGGTCGCCCCGGCATACTGAATAACTGTGCCGGGGGGAACCTCAAAAAAAGGGAGATCTGCACTGGGGGGGAAATCCAGGGTAGAGGCGATCGCACAATCCAACTGGACTAATTGGTCAATGGCTTTCTTCGACCGCAACCGGCCCCAAAGCTCATAGCGGTAGTTTTCTGGCTCCAGGGAACTGAACCGGCAAACCCAGCGGTTATCGTTTTCGATCCCGTAAAGCCGCTGGTAGGCCGCCGCCACATAACCCAGATACGTTCCCCCGCTGAAGCACTTAACCTGTAGCTCCACATAGCCCCAAGCATTGGGGGCGATGGTATTGAGCTTAAAGTTAACCTTGACGCTGCTGTGTTGGGGCAACGCCAGGAGCTTTAAGTTTGGGAACGTGCTGGGTGTCCTTTTGCCGATGGGGTTCAACAGGATGCTAGGCATCTACCAGCCGGGGGTGACTTTGATGATGTTGCCGCCGTGGTACTTTTTCCCCAACAGATCAGAGATCTTTTTGTTGCTGGCGACCCATAGCTTCGCCGTGCCGACGTAATCCTTACCGTCCTCGTATTGGATGGTACAAGGCTGGATAATCCCCATTCGGGCCAATCCCTTTGCGCTTGCTGAACCCGCCGCCCCATCTTTCCCCGGTTTGATCGCCTTATCGCTCACGCCCATATCTTTCCAAAGGGCTTTAGACGATGCTTCTTTCAGTCGGAGAATGAAAACATCATTCCCCCGCTTCAGGTACACACGAGCGATCGCATTCATCTTATCCCCAGGTTTTCCGACCTTATCCTTAGCCATTTGTTGTTTCCAAAATCTAAATAAATCCTAACACACAGAAACGGCTGTAAAACAGTCCTGGCAAGGCTTTGAGTCTTTACAGTTTTTTGGAAACCTTAAGGGTTTCCGATTTTGTGAAAAAAATTATATTTGAGTATTTATGATTAATAAAGAACGGATATTTTGAGGGAATCTCATGGCTTTTACAGAAACGACCGTCGAAATTAACGGAACCGTGATGGGATTGGTTGCCGGGTTACAGCGGATGCTGGCCCTCGTGGAACAGGCCACAGACAATGTGGGATTGCCCCATGCCGCTGGTGGCACTGGTGCGGCCCAAGTGTTTGACCAGTTGATGGCTGCTGACACGGTTTACACCGACCCTGAGCAACGGGGCGAATTTTTCACCGTTGTAACCGGCTATGCAACAGATAACGTGGCTGGCACTGAGGAAGTCTCAGCTTCCATCCCCATCGCCAACATTACGAACGTGGCAGGCGATCAGATTAAAGTTGCCCGGCTCAAGTTTGGCCGCGACGCTTAATCTCTGACTTACTTAACACGATCAAGACGGGCTTGTCTGCCTGTTATCCAAAAGGAAATTATGCGTCTAGAAGACTTGGCCGCCTTTTTTAATCGGATCATGGCTGAATCCAAGCAAGAGGGACTTAATGAACTCAAAAAGCTTGAAAATCTGTTAATGATCATCATTGTCCAGTTAACCCTGCTAATTATGGAAGGGTGGGAATTGTTGACAGAATTAGATAAATGGTTGAGATAACCGCCAACAAATACACCAGGGTTATAACCTTAAATCAGTCCTGTAATGTGCAGTTTGCTCTACAGCCATTAAGTCAGACAGCAACAGGACGAATTGAGATACAGGCTAGGAGGTTTAAAGATGGTGTTTTTATTGGCAATCTCGACCGGAGCAATCGCATTCTATACGGTCTTTTTGATAATATTGCTGTAGACGCGATGCACGTTCTAGACGGGGAAACCCTCCAGCTTTGGGGGATTTACCGGGGAATACCGCCTTTTGAAGCAGTTATCTTAAATGCTTCTATCGTTAATCTAGAAGTTACTGAACCGGAGCCAGAGGAGGAAGAAGTGGCTAGAATACTTAGAAAAGATAACCTTTGGTCTACAGCATGGTTTCCGTATTTTGGGAGCCTCCGGTGGATTACTGAATACATCAAAGATGGGGGTGGCAACTGGATTAATGCCAGTGGATTGGTCGGCTCTCTTGACTACGGCTATTTTATCGCTGGATCAAAAATGCATCTTGCTGTTTGTGGTGGGGGTGCATCAAGGGGAGAGTCGAAAATTATCACGGTGCGAGACGAGGGCAATACCATCCTTGTGAGTAAGACTCTAAATGAGATCGCCCCAAGGGATGCAGGAGAACCGCACCCGGCAATCATTGAAACCCCTGGATTGTCAGGGCAAAAAATTTATCTCCGATTTGATGATCAGGATGCAAGCTCTGCGGGCTGGTCTTGGATGGGGGTTAATTTGAGTTCTATTGTGATTGAGGATTAATTTATGACTGCATTTTCCCCGGCTGATCTCCCGGCCAGTGTTACCACCGTTGAGCAATTGGCGGTGTGGAGCATGACCTTACTAAATCACCTCTATCCTGAGACGCTGGCCATTGATGAGGGGCGGACTCAGGACTTGGCTGTGGTGGGGGCGGTGGTGCAAAATGCGCCATCTCCGGGATCGGCAACGCCTTATCTCTATCTCTATTCGTGCCGGGCATTGTTGCCACTGGCTTCCAATTGGCGGCTGTATGGTAACGAATGGCAGGGGGCTATAGCTCTAGGTAATGCTGCCCTCCCCTCTCACTTCACCAGCGGTTAGGTTAGCGATGGGCATTGTTAAAGACTTTCTTAACCCCAGAGAGCGACATTCCTTTGACAACGACCTCACCGGGGTTAACATCCATGGGCCATCAGATCGGATCAATCAGGAGATTAACAACCCCTACGCTCTAACGCCACAAGAGCGATGGGAAAGAGATGAAGCAATACGGATTCGTGTCTATGTTGCCCCTCGTCTCACCTACCGCCGACGAGTTCTAGGGTTTGTGAATGATTTTTTACTAATTTCCGGGCGATTTTTGAACCTGACTAAGCTTGTGCTTGAGATTGTGGACGCGATCATGACGCTGTGGGCTGCGGGGCGTTCTTTTTTCAATTTGATGCGGAAGCTCCGGCAACTGCTCCCGCCGGCAAAGGCTAACGAAATTATCCGCATTGTCACGGATCGGGGGAAAACTCCCCCCCGCCCTAATGATCCTTTTTCAAATGGCGATCGCTCTTGGCAAAATGACTTCAACCCCCGCAACATCACCCCCAACTCCCTGCCCGTCACCGGGGGCCGCACCGGGAACCGGAAAACTCCCGACTGGAACACCTTTGATCTGGACAGCTACCGCCGTGCGTTAACTCCGTCAACTCAGCGGCCTTGGGGGTGTTGATGAGTATCGTTTGTCGTCCATTCCACGGCGGGGGCAATGATGAACTGATCCCGATCAGACCCCCGGCCCCCTTGCGGAATCCCTTCAGGCCTAGCTCGTTTGATATTTTGCCGTTTCCGGAGCCACCTCGCCCCACCCCTTTCAACATCCCCGAAATTTTCCCCAATCTCAACCCGGAGATTCCCCGCGAACCTAACCCCGCATCTCCCTTTGATGAGCTTTTTGATAACCCCTTTTTGAACCCCAAGAATCGCCCTGCTCCAAAGAGTGAGGATGAAATTTGGCGGGATACCCCAATCTGGGATCCGGATAGAGAAGAGCCGTTTAATCCACGGAATAGGGACGTAGAGGATTTTCCAATCCCCCCAGATTGGCCACCTCCTTTTCCCGTGCCACCAGGGGGGCAACCTGTTCCGGGGAGCGGGTTTCAGATGACCCGCCAAACTTTTAAAAATCCTCAGAAAAGAGGAGCCAATGGGTGGAATGAATATCTCTATATCGACTCTCAAAGTTCAGTTGAGATTGTGATTTTTAATAGTTATATCCGGGATAATACTATTTTTTCAATGGGGAGCTATTGTACAGTTTCATCCTCAACCTATCAATATTTTTGGCAGTTAGAACCCGAAACTACAGCAGGGACTTTTACCGAACCATGGACGTTTATCCACGCCTTACCTAATCCTCACCCATGCCGTAACCTCTACCAAGCTGTTAATACATACGGAACTGGTACGGAATCCAGCAGCAATGGTGGTGATGGGTATGCCGGGAAATATCTCCAAATTAGGAGGGGGTTTGATTATGTGCCGGGGACAGAAGCACCACCGCCACCGCCGTGGCCTATGCCGGTGGGAACCCGTGGGGAAGATAAGCCGGATACTGACCCCCGGAATGATTTTGACGATCGCCCCCGTCCCCGTCCCAAAATTGACATCAAAACCGGCCCCGGTGACTTAGACCAGCCTATTGATCTCAATAAGCGCCCATCCTACAAGGATCGGGTGACAGACCCAACCGGGGATAAACCCCCACCGCTGCCGCCTGAATTTTTGCCTTGGTTTAAGCCCTGGAACCCTCCACCGGATTTTGACCTTGACCCAAACCTTGATCTTGCGCCACCACCACCAGCACCACCAGATATTGAACCGGAAAGCAGGCCAGACACGAACGAGCCTCGCCGGAATCGTCGCCGGCGGCCGCCAACGGTGATCAAAATTCGCACCCCCAACACCGGCCCCAACCTCAAGAAACCTCCCCCACGGAACCCACCTTTCACGGTGGATCTCAAGAAACCTTTTGATCCAGAGGAGGATCAGGATATGCCAACACAAACCCAACCATGGGGACAATGCTCTTGCCCCAAACAGTCCCAAGTTGATCTAGAGGAGGAGGAAATGATCACCTATATCAATGTGCCGGTGGAAATTTTAACTGCTGAGTTTGATGATGAGCAAAATATCTGGGTTGCTAAACAATCAACTCAGTATGTCCCTGTTTTGCAGTTAAAAACAGGGAGCGAAGCAAGGCAAATTCAGGAAGAATATAAGCACCGAAACCAGATGGTGCGCGACTTGGTAGACCTGAAAAATCGTAAGGATGAATGCGATCATGTCTACGGTATCCCGGTCGCCACCTATGACGAGACGGTGGTTTATCACCCTCAACTGTTTTTAGAGTTGCGGGGGGACAATAAGATTGAAATGCAGGTGAGTTATCGGCTGTTGCAGGGGGTGCGAGATAAAACCTTGCAGGAGCGAATCGGCAGGGAGTTTAGCAGTTTTGAGTTTGACAAAGGCATTTATCGGGCCTCCTACCATGACCCCGCCAGCGGGATGAGGCTGATCATTTTGTATAAGGAGGCCAAGCAGGTTGAGGAGTTGATCAAGAAGCTGTTTCGGCTGACGAATGGTACGCCGGATCTGGCTGGGTATCTGAAGATGGATCCAAGGGCGATCGCCAAAACGGGCCAATACACCCCAGAGGGCAAGGTCAAACCGAAATACCGGATCAACAAGGCTCCAGGGCGACGGCAATTGTTTGATCGTCGGGTGGGGAAGGTGAAGCTCAATCGAGCCTATATTTTGGCCCATGGGGCGGCCCCTAAGCTGATTTGGCACAGCAACCCCCTGAAGAATCCGAAATTTACTTAGTGCCGCTTCTGTACCAGATCTGGCACATCTCCCCTAATTCATAACGATAAATCAAGGTTTTTAACATGGCGATCGCACCCTCCCAACCCACGAAAGCGGCACGACTCTACCTTACTGAGGCGGAAATTTTGCGATTGATGACCGTGGCCCACAGTTCACGCCATGGGAAAAGAGACAAGGCGATGATCTGGACGGGTTTCAGGCATGGGTTGCGCTGTGGTGAGTTGCTGTTCCTTAAGTGGAGTCAGTTTGATTTCTCTGGCAGACAATTGCACATCCACCGACTGAAGCAGGGAACCCCCGCGATTCACCCGCTGGAGGAAAAGGAAATCAGGCTGATCAAGGCTTTGAGGGGGAAAAGTGAGAGTGAATATGTTTTCACGACTGACCAGGGCGGGCCTCTTTCTGCTAGAGCTTTTCGGAAAATTATGGCGGTGTTGGGGTTGAGGGCGGGTCTTCCGCCACCAACGCACCCACACCAGTTACGCCATGCTTGCGGGTTTGCGCTGGCGGCCCGTGGTGTGGATTTACGGGCGATTCAGGTTTACCTTGGGCATCGGTCGATTACCCACACCATCCGTTACACGGAATTGTCCCCAGATCGGTTTAAGTCAATTTGGAATGAATCATGAGCATACTGAATGCGATCCTCCTGATCATGCTGTTGGGGGGCTGTGATGAACTTGACCCCTACAAGGATCTCAATATCCCACCTTGCCCCTGGGAATATGACGGGACACAGCAATATATCCCTTGCGACCCTCAATAATACTTATGCCAGAATCAGACCCCGCGACGGTTGGGGGTTTTCCTTCTGGATTGCTTCCATCGCCAAACGAAGCCCCCCAAGTGGTAGAGGTAAGAGGCGATAGCGAAGAAGGCGATCGCAAATATGATGGCCTGTCCGCCTGTGAATTCCTGGGATGTGTCACCGACAATCTCCATGCTCACTATGGGGATGCCAACGGCAATCATGAGAGTGAAGTAAGCAAAAATGCCCTCGCCCCAACTGCGCTTGTGGGGGAGCCATCCCAAATTGCCCCAACGCTTGGGCCTGTGCCAAATGAGGCGATCGCCCTGGGCAAAAACATAAATCGGCACCAAGACCACCGAAAACAGAGACCCGAAAACGGCGAGCAATTCCGAAATCCCCGGCCCCCCACCAAAGACTAAGGGGATTATCATCAGTGATCCGAAGAACTCTCCAATGGTTGCCGCTAACGCTGCCTCTGGAATCAGCAGCAAGCTCTTGATGATGTACCGGGGACGGGGTAGCCAAGGGTATTTCATGAGTGAGTCCTGAAATATCGGCAGAATAGCACGATCGCCCTAGCCTGATCCGACGCGGCGGATTTCTCACCTGTAAAGTCTATGCCAGAATCAAAACCCGCGCTGGTTGGGGGTTCTGATTCTGGCATAGCTAACCGCATAAGCTTTTGCACCATTGGGGGGATCTACCCATGGCGATCGCCTCCTTAATCGCCTCGGCCCTCATCTTGGCCAGGGGGCTATGAATATTCCCCCCCTTGATGTGTTTGTGCCGCCACCGACCGCCACCAGGGGCAAAGTTATCCCAGTACCGGAGCCGGTAATATTCAGCGTGGCCCCTTGCGCTACCACCGGGGGTGTACGTTTCCACAAATGAGCTTATGCCCGAATCGGGAGGCTTGCCCTTTGGCGGTTTCGATTCGGGCATAGCTTTTTTCTTGGGGCGATGGCGGGGGCCGCTGCGGGGGCCGCTGCGGGGGCCGCTACGCAGGCTGTCGCTCTCTGTTTGGAGTGGGGGGGTGGGGGCGATAGGTGCGCTAACGCGGATCGCCTCCATCACCCCCAACGGAATGAGTTCAAGTTGTTTCACGGCCATTCCCGGTTAAGCGGAATGCGATCGCCAAGGTGTCCAACGATACCCCAAGGACTTTCGCCAATCTGGCCGCATTTTCAAGGCTTGGGTATCCTCCGTTCTGCTCCCATTTTTGAATAGCTCCGAGCGAAAGCCCTAACCGCTCTGCTACCTGCCTTTGAGTAAGTCCGCTGTGCTCACGTAAGCTTTTCAACGTTATTTCCTCCCTAGGTTGATTTGTATTGTTTTCTCTCATTGTATAACTTCAAGTTGTATCACTCAAGGTAGTTGACAGTAGAGAGGAATAGTCTTACTCTAGGTAGTAGTCCTACCAAAAGTAAGACTTTTTGCACAAAATAATCACGCCAGCAATGCTGGCGGTTTCCTCTCATGGATAAAAAATACCACGCTCAATTTTTAGTGCCTATGAAGCAAATTTGACAATGAAACGACCATGAATGCAAAACCGGGGGGCGGTTCCGATTCCCGCCCCCCTTTACTCCCCCCCACCCATGCCACGAACCCATCCCCACCAGATGCAAGGCCGGTGAACCGGAGTTACAGCTTCAAGCCCATTTATCCCTTAAACCCTTATGGACAGCCAATCACATCTACAGGCCGCAATTCAGAAAGCGGCGCAAATTCAGCAAATTTTGAGCAGCGCGGATCAGAGCAATGC
>NZ_JAYGHW010000011.1:0-17137 GCF_034932185.1 Spirulina sp. CCNP1310
GGGGAGCCTTTGGGGGTAGCCACGGCCAAGGGGGTCGGAATACATCAGCTAATTTTCGGGGTGGCGGTGGTGGTGGCGGTGGGGGATTTGGGGGCGTGGGTGGATTGGGAAGTGATGGTACAAATACACCAACAATTGGACAAGTAGGCAATTTGGGAGGTGCTGGAGGCGGTGGTGCGAGTACAAATACCAGCGGCGGCGGTGGCGGCGGTAGTTTCGGTTTTGGAGGCGGCGGCGGTGGCTCTAATTTTGGAGCCAATGGTGGGAAAGGTGGCAATGGGGCCGGTGAGGGTGGCAATGGTGGCACTGCTAATGGTAGCGGTGGGCATGGGGGAACCGGCACGGGCTTAGGAGGCTTAGGAACCGGGGGCGGTTTGGATGGTGAAGATGGCTCCAGTAACGGTATGGGAGGGATGGGCCGCATTACTGGCTTTCAAAACAGCGGCGGCGGGGGTGGCGCGGGTGGAATGGGCGGGGATGGCGGAGCCGGTGGGGTGGGGATTTTTTTGGAAAGTGGGGCGATCGCCACCTGTAGCGGTTCGATCGCATTCCATAGCAACGGCGGCCAAGGCGGAACCGGAGGCAATGGCGGCGGCGGCGGCGGTGGGGGCCGAGGTGTGGGGTCTGGGGGCGGTGGCTCCGGTGGTCGGGGCGGCCAGGGGGGAACGGGGGGGAAAGGGTTGATCACGTCTAGCGCCTTTGAGATCCTACGCCTTCCCGATGTGATCCCAGAAACCACCCTTAACCATTTATCCGTTGCCAACTTTGCCAAAGATTTCAGCCTAGGCACAAATGAACGAACCACTCTCTTCTGTGAATTTGTCGATCAACCCCCCCAAAGAGCCGAAAACTTTGATCCGAGGGGGACTACCCTCACCCCCTTGTTTGGGAAATTGCTTTGCGATCCCCATGATTAATGCAAGTTTTTTGTTAATTTTTGTCTAAAGTGTAAAAGGAGGATGCAAAACCACCTAAACGAGATCGCCACTCTATGGGCTACCCCATCAAACAACTCAGCTTATACCTCACCCTGCTCCTAACCGGCGCAGGCCTGGGCATCTTGAGCCGTCGCCCTCCCCAGGATCTCACGCCTTCTGTCCTCACCCCTTCCCCCACCGAACCCTTAAGCACAACAATCCTCCCCACCGTCGCCCCCAGCACGGCTCCCGCTGCTCCCACCAGTATTAATTTTATTGCTGAAGCTGCCCAAGCCGTCGGCCCCGCTGTCGTCCGCATTGATGCCGGCCAATCTCCCCCAGAAAACCCCGACGATCCCCCCTTTTTCCGGCGCTTTTTCCCGGAAGATGCCCCCCCTCCACAGCGCGTCGTTCCTCGGGGGATTGGTTCAGGCTTTATTCTCAGTGCCGATGGCCGGTTGATGACCAATGCCCATGTGGTGGAAGGGGCGGATTGGGTGCAGGTGACGCTTAAAGATGGTCGCGTGTTACGGGGCCAAGTGGTGGGGCGGGATTCGATTACCGATATTGCCGCCGTTAAAGTTGAATCTGAGGATGAATTGCCCGTGGTGCGGTTGGGGCGTTCGGAACGGTTAATTCCGGGGGAATGGGCGATCGCCATTGGCAACCCCCTCGGCCTCGATAACACCGTCACCGTCGGCATTATCAGCGCCCTCGACCGCTCCAGCACCCAAGTGGGCGTTCCCGACAAACGGGTCAGCTTCATTCAAACCGATGCCGCCATCAACCCCGGCAATTCCGGCGGCCCCCTGCTGAACGCCCAAGGGGAAGTCATTGGCGTAAACACCGCCATTCGCGCCGATGCCCAAGGCCTCGGCTTTGCCATCCCTATCGAAACCGCCATCCGCATTGCCGACCAACTGTTTAACAACGGCAAAGTGCAACACCCCTATCTAGGGATCGAAATGGTCACGTTTAGCCCCGATAATCGCCAAAAACTCAACGAGAGCGCACCGCAATTATTTCGGCAAATTGACCAGGAACAAGGGGTGATCGTCCTGCGCGTGGTGGAGCGATCGCCCGCCCAAGCTGCCGGGTTTCAGGCGGGGGATGTGATCCTCAAAGTCGGGGATGTGGAGGTGAATACGGCGGCGGAGGTACAGCAACAGGTGGAGCGCAGTCGCATTGGTCAGCCGTTGCGGGTGGAGGTACAGCGGCGGCGCGGGGTTGTCCCGTTAATGGTGCGCCCCGGTGCATTTCCCACCCAAGATTAAACCCCGCCTATGATTACCAGTCGTCAAAACCCGTTGGTGAAGGAGTTGGTGCAATTGCATCGGGCTAAGGGTCGCGCTCAACAACAGGCTTTGCTCCTGGAAGGGACGAATCTCCTGGATATTGCCCTCGCCCAAGGCTACCGGCTCACCGTGGTTTGCTATACCGAGGCTTGGGCATCGCGAAATCGGGAGCGATCGCACCAAGCCCAAGCCCAAGGCGATCGCGTCGAGCTTGTCAGTGAGGCAGTGCTAGGGGCAATGGTGACGACGGTTCACCCCGATGGTGTGGTGGCCGTCCTCCCCCGCCATTGCCTCCCCTGGCAGGCTCCCGCTCAACCCTCCCTAGGGGTGATTTTGTCCCAAGTCCAAGATCCCGGCAATGTGGGGACGATTATCCGCACCGCCGCCGCTGTAGCCGCCGATGGGGTTTGGTGTAGTGGCGATAGCGTCGCTCCGGATCATCCCAAAGTGTTGCGGGCTTCAGCGGGGATGGCCCTAGGGTTGCCGGTGATTCAAACAGGGGATTTAGCCGCCCTGATCGAGGATTATCAAAGTCAGGGGGTGCAGGTGGTGGCCACCGCCATGGATGCCCCCCAAACCTATTGGGATTGGGATTGGCGATCGCCCAGCCTCATCCTTTTAGGCAACGAAGGCGCGGGCCTCCCCCCCAGATTACAAAATCTAGCCCATGGACGGGTTGCCATTCCCCAAGCGAGGGGAGTAGAATCATTGAACGTGGCGATCTCAGCAGCTCTTTTACTCTACGAAGCACAGCGCCAACGCCAAACCCCCTAGCCTTAGCGCGTTTTTTGAGTTTTGCTAAAATCCTAACTTAAATGCTGGTTGAGCACTGATTCAATTTGATTTGTTTTGCTGTTTCTGGAGTAATTTCCATGGTTGATCCCAAAGAAGACTTTCTCTATCCCCGTACATCCTACCGGGGAAAGTTTGAGCCAGGGAATCTAGTCTTTAATGCGAATTTGCAAGAGTTTGCCCAACGGGTCAATTACATTTGTAATTTGGAAACCTCAGGTAAAATTCCTTCTGATGTGGCCTATCAGCAAATTAAAGACCTGTGGAAAGTGTTGAAGCAAAGTTTTAAAGACTTGGGCTTAAAGGAGCAACCCCCCAAGGATTTAGAATAACCCTCACCCCAAACCCCTCGCTCCAAAATGGGCGAGGGGCTTTTCCATGGGGTCCAGAGATCCCCCTCAATCCCCCTTAAAAAGGGGGAAGTCGCGTTCTCATGAGTCGCAAAAAATGATGGGAAGGGGGAATTTTGCGGGAGCAGCAAAAGATTTTTCGCCCCTAGGGGGTTGTTTTAAATTGTTGTTCTAGGGCCATGCGTTGTTCAGTACGATGGAGGAAATAGCCGCTCATCATCGCGGAGGCTAAGAGGCGGCCCAGTTGCTCGCGGTTCGTTGTGATTTGCACATCAAAATGGCCCGCCGGCAGCCCCCCCAACATCCCAATGATTTGGCTTTCCATCAGTTGTGAGGCTTCCTTGCTGGGTTGAAACAGTTGATTAGCGGTTTCACTGCCCAAGGTTTGCATATATTGCCAGAGTTCGTTTTGTTGGTCGGTGTTAAAAATACCCGCGATCGCTCCGTTGGGGTTTTCCATGGTTTGTTCCTCAATGGTTACGCCCACTGTAGCGAGAGATGCAGCGGGGGGCATGGGGTAAAACCGAACTCCCCAGGCTCGGATTTTGCCCCTGGAGGGTTTGCCCTGGCCCCACTGTGTTAAAATTCAACTCAATTCTTAAAAAAGCTGTATTGGAAGGGGATTTATCAATGATTGCAGCCATGTTCTTGGCAGAGTTGCCCGAAGCTTATCAAATCTTTGATCCGCTGGTGGACGTTCTCCCGATTATTCCGTTACTGTTTTTGGCCCTCGCCTTTGTGTGGCAGGCTTCCGTGGGCTTCAAGTAAGCCATTTTCGAGGATTGAGTTCAGAATTCACAAATGCCATCAAGAGCATCCTCTAGGATGTTCTTTTTTTTGGGCAAAAAGCCGCTAGGCTAGTAGGAAGCGCAATCAGACAGAAAGAACGTGGTATATAACATCGGACTCTTAGGGCTGGGCACGGTTGGCACAGGCACCGCCGCCATTTTACTCGATCCCCCTGGGCGCAGCCCCCTCATTGCTGCTCTCAATATTTGCCGTGTGGGGGTGAAATCCCTCGACAAACCGCGCTCGGTGGCCCTGGATCCCGCCTGCTTGACCACGGATTTAGAGGCGATCGCCACTGACCCAGAGATTGATATTATTGTCGAACTGATTGGGGGGACGGAGCGGGCGCGATCGCTGATCCTGATGGCGATCGCCGCCGGGAAACACATCGTCACCGCCAATAAAGCCGTCCTGGCCCGCCATGGGGATGAAATTTTCACCGCCGCCCAAAAAGCCGGGGTCTATGTGTTCCTCGAAGCCGCTGTCGGGGGCGGGATTCCCATCATTCAACCCCTCAAGCAATCCTTAGTGAGCAACCGCATTCAGCGCGTTACGGGGATCATTAACGGCACGACGAACTACATCCTCACCCAAATGCAGGAAGCGGGGGCAGATTTTGCCGATGTCTTGGCGGAAGCGCAGGCCCTCGGCTATGCCGAAGCCGACCCCACCGCCGATGTGGATGGCTTTGATGCCGCTGATAAAATTGCGATCCTCGCCTCCCTGGCCTTTGGGGGGCGGGTGCGCTACGAGGATATTGAGCGGGAAGGGATTCGCACCATTGGCAAGGCGGATATTAACTACGCCCGACAATTGGGATTTACGATCAAGTTATTGGCGATCGCCCAATGGGATCAACCCCAAAACTCCCTCCATCTCCGCGTTGGCCCCACTTTGGTGAGCAAGCATCACCCCTTAGCGAGTGTGAACGGTGTCTTTAACGCCATCCTTGTGGAAGCGGATCCCCTTGGTCAGGTGATGTTCTACGGCCCGGGAGCGGGTCAGGGAGCGACGGCCAGCGCAGTGGTGGCGGATTTGTTGAACCTCGTTGCCCTCCTGGAAAGCAAAGGCGAACAACCCCACCCGATGCTCCACTGTCACCATGATCACTATGCCCCAATTACCCCCATCGAGGCGGTGGAAAGCCGGTTTTATGTGCGGTTCTTGTGTGGCGATCGCCCTGGTGTGATTGGTCATTTAGGAACCTGCTTCGGGGATGCGGGGGTGAGCTTAGAATCCATTGTCCAAATCGGCTATCAACAGGGCGAGGCGGAAGTGGTTGTCGTCACCCACGATGTCCAAGAAGGGCATTTCCGCGCCGCCCTGACGGCGATTCACGATTTTGAAGCGGTGGATGATATCCGAGTGGCGACGGTGTTGCGGGTGCTTTAATGGATCGCCAACGCAGGCTACTCGTCACCGGAGCCGGGGGCTTTTTGGGCTGGACGCTCTGCCCCCTAGCGGCGCGGGATTGGCAGGTGTGGGGAACCTATCACCGCCAACCTCTAAAAATTCCCCAAACGCGGCTCTTACGGGTCGATCTGACGGATCCTGATCAATTGCAAGCCTGTTTTGACCAGGTGCGCCCCGATGCAGTTTTGCATTTGGCGGCCCTTTCCCGTCCTAACGATTGCGAGTTGAACCCGGATTATTCCTATCAGGTCAATGTGGCAGCTTCTTGGCGGTTGGCAGATCTTTGTGGGGCGGCGGGGATTCCTTTGGTGTTTACCTCCAGTGAACTGGTTTTTGATGGTCGTAACCCGCCCTATACCGAAACTTCGCCGGTTTGCCCCCTCAATCGTTACGGGGAGCATAAAGTATTAGCAGAATTGGGGATGGGCGATCGCTATCCCTTGGCGACCATTGCCCGAATGCCCCTCATGTTTGGGGTCGCTTCCCCCCAATCGGAGAGTTTTTTACAACCCTTTTTACGCCAATTGCGGGCGGGGCAACCGTTGCGGTTATTCACCGATGAAATTCGGATGCCGGTGAGTGCCATTGTGGCAGCATCGGGTCTATTGTTACTGTTAAATCATCCAGGGGAATTGTTTAATTTAGGAGGGCGCGATCGCCTTTCCCGCTACGATTTTGGCCAGTTACTCACGGATGTTTTTAACCTCTCCCCCGCTTTACTCTCCCCCTGTCTCCAAGCCGATGTCCCCATGGCCGCCCCCCGCGCCCGCGACCTCACCCTGGATAGCTCTAAAGCTTTTGCCCTGGGATATGATCCCCCAACGGTGCGATCGCAATTAGCACAACTCACATCCTTCTCCTCAATGAGTGATACACCCTTTCCCTGAGTTACTCAGCACAGTTGCAAGTTCATTGCCATGGCAGAGCCATGACATAGGTATTGGGCGGCTCTGTCACCTGTTGGGGAATGAATGTCTTTATGTGATACTAACTAGGCGCTCTGATGTTACATATGTATTTTGATCCATTTCAAGTTCTGTAACCGCTGTTCTTGCCATATCCGCAACCTGCTGTCGGAACAGTGCTTGGACATTACCGAGAGCAGTCTGGTGATCTTGACCGCCACTTCGCAACTCCAGATATTCATAGCGAATTGCCAGAGATAAGTAGTTGTACATTGTCTCTGTTTTAGGTTGGTAGCCTTTTTTATACTGCTTACTCTGAGCTTCAAATAAAACTTGGAATTGGTTCTTTTTCTTACTGACTTGTTTTCTAAACATATTTTGAATCATCTGTTGAGCAAAAATTGCTCCTTGAGTCATATTAAATTGACATGGCTGGACATTGTTCAGGATATTTGTGATGACAGCAGTTGCAGCAACATCACTATTACTTTGCCCATTTTGTACTGCATTAAGCAGAGAATTGAGCAAAGCATTAACTTTCTGATTAACCTTTGTTCCTAGCTCTCCACTTCTACCAGATACCTGATTTAGAGAACCCATCATACGCTCTTGCAAAGCTGTATTATTATGCATCCAGCCTCCAGCAATCACATTTTGAATATAGTTATCTGGAGTTAAGTTTACGATTTGTTGCTGAGGGGCCTGTCTTGGGTTAGTCACCGCATCAACACTAGTCACTTGAGAAATATAATCTGCTGCCATCGTGTCATTATCTAGTGCCATGACCTGGCCCTGATCATCAATAAAGACATTCTGGATTTTTAGAGTTTCAAACCGATCTTCATTTCCTAAAAACTGATCAATGAAAAATATCTTGCCAAAATCTTTCCACATTTGTGCATTATTAAAGAGATTCTGAAAATAGAGTGTATGTTGATTAATATCTGCTTGTCGAACGGCACGGGGGCCACCGATCAGAGGAGCACCATTGTTAGGTGCGCCTAAACCCGGCCCTTGAGTAAATAATTCCTGAAGGCTTTTTACATTAGCAGGAGCCATGAGTAGTAATGTTTGATAGCCTCGCCAATTTGCCACTTTAGCTTGAATATTATTATCTGCAACCGTGACACCCAATTCATCCAATTTATTTAAAATATGTCTACCTAGCTTAGACTGTGCGGCAATGGGCTTGGTTTCGGTTGTTGCAACGCCAGCTTGCTCCATCAGTTCTTGCGCTAACATCACTCGTTGAGGTGGTTCTGACAACCCTTTAACGACAACGCTACTCCCATCTGCTGCGGTGGCAAAAATGACACCATTAACTCCTGCTCCAGTTTTTCCGTTAGTAAGAGTGTCCCAGTCAGATGCTTTTGTGCTATTCACTGAAACTCGTTGAATATGTTCAGTGGTGGGTGTTGTTCTTACGGCTGTATGAGGGGTTGCTCCCTGCTGCACCACATGAGTTAATTCGTGGGCGATCAGTTCTTGGCCGCTGGAGCTACCAGGGTTGTATTCGCCTTGGCGGAAAAACACGTCTTTGCCCGTGGTGAAGGCTTTGGCTTGGATCGCTTGATTGAGTTGATCCGCTTGGCTGTCGGTGTGGACTTTCACGCCGCTAAAATCTGCCCCCATCGCCTGCCCCATTTTGGCTTGAATTTGGGGGTCTAAGGACTGACCACCAGCTTTAGCCCGGTTCAGGCTTTGCTCTAGTTCCGGAGAAACCGCACCACTCACCCCTTGCCGCTGAAGTTGAGGCTTCGCTTGCATCTTTTCTTCCTCTTCAGGAGCCGTTTCCCGCTTCGCTTGCATCTTTTCTTCCTCTTCAGGAGCCGTTTCCCGCTGCACTGATTCCGGTTCATTCATGCGTTGAACTACTTCCGCCGCCACCCGATCCGCTTCCTGTTCGTATTTGTCGTTGGGTTCGCCAATGGTCAGCTTGGCTTGAATTGGAGTGGAATTTAGGTTAAGAATATCGAGATCATAGTTGTTCGCCTGTTGCCATTCCGGCAGTTCCGTTGCTTCTGCTTTGGTTTGGATCACAGGCGACGGCGTAAAACGGTTCGCGCTGGATTGTACGGGGACAGAAGCGGGTTGATGCTTGGCTCGGTAATGGCGCATGGCTGAAAGGGGGTAGGTGTTTCTACAGCGAGTAATTCAGGGAAACAGCCCAGTACATGGCCCTGATATTTTTCCGAAGGCTTAAAAAATTTAGATTCATTATAGTCAAGGGTAGAAAAATCGTCTATTCGACCTTTGGCTAGGGATCGGAGTTGATGTGGAAATGATAGGGTGGGAGCATTGACGGGAGGAAAACGCGGTGGGTGTGAGGTTGCAGGAAACTAACCGGGTTTGGTATGGGGAGAATTATCATTATTTGATGGGGGCGATCGCCTCCATTCACTATTACCTTGATCGTTATATTGCTGTCAAAAATGGCCAGGATTTAATCCCCACTGCACCACCCCAACGGCCCCGTTGGAGCGATGCTCCTCCGGCTTTAGTGACCCTGAGCGATCGCTTTCACCTTTCAGATTTTGAAGAAAATATTCTCCTCCTCTGTGTGGGGCGGGCCTTACATCCCCGATTTCGGGAATTGTATGCGATCGCCCAAGACCAACCCGATTGCACCTATCCCACCTTCCACCTCGCCCTTAACCTCCTCCCCGAACCCCATTGGCAAGCCTTCACCCCCGATGCCCCCCTGCGCCACTGGCAACTCCTCCACCTGGCTAACGGCGAAGATATTACCCACAGCCGTTTGCAAATTGATGAAGGGATTTTGCACTATCTCATGGGGGAACCCTACCGCGATAGTTTACTCGCAGGGGTGATTGAACCTTGCCAAGCTCAAATCCTGCCCCTCCCCCCCAGCCATGTCGCCCTCACTGAAGACCTCAGGAGGATCCTCGCGCAACCTGGAGCCTCTGTGCAATTGTGCGGCTCAGACCCAGAACAGGCCGCCGCCATTGCCCAACATTTGAGCCAGAACTTAGGGCGATCGCTCTATGGCCTCAAAGCCTCCGCCCTGCCCACGGATTTAGCCGCCGTTAAACAGTTGGTGAGCCGTTGGCAACGGTGGGCCACCCTCGCCCCTAACCTGCTGTTGATCGAACAGGATAGCAACACCACCCACACCGCCGCCCTTCAGCTTTTCCTGCAAACCATTCCCGGCGGGGCAATTGTGGCCACCCCCGAAAGGATCACTGTTCCCCACTGCACCCTCGCCCCCTTCGATCTGCCCCGTCTCGGCTATAGCGAACAATTACATTTATGGGAGGCGGCCCTGGGGAATCAGGCCCAAGGGTTAAATGGCCAACTTCAGGGTTTAGTTGCCCAGTTCAACCTCTCCGCCGCCACGATCCAAGCCGCCAGCCAAGTCCCCCATGCCGGAGCATCGGCTCAAGAATACGCCCATCATCTCTGGGCCTTTTGCCGCAACCATGCCCGGCCCAAAATTGAACATTTGGCCCAACGGATGGAAACCCTCGCCACCTGGGATGAATTGATTTTGCCCCCCAGGGAGAAGGGAATTTTGAGGGCGATCGCCGCCCAAGTGCAGCAACGGGCCAAGGTGTATGAAGAATGGGGTTTTGGTCGCAAAGGTCAACGGGGGTTAGGGATTAGCGCCCTCTTTGCCGGCCCCAGCGGTACAGGCAAAACCATGGCCGCTGAAGTGATTGCGCGGGAATTTCGCCTCGACCTCTACCGCATTGATCTCAGTGCTGTGAGTAGTAAATATATTGGCGAAACCGAAAAGAATTTGCGGCAAATTTTCGATGCCGCCGAAGCGGGGGGAGCGGTGTTACTGTTTGATGAAGCCGATGCTCTCTTTGGCAAACGCACCCAGGTGAAAGATAGCCACGATCGCCACGCCAATTTAGAAGTCAGCTATTTGCTCCAACGCATGGAAGCCTATCAAGGTTTGGCTATCCTCACCACCAACTTAAAAGATTCCTTGGATGAAGCTTTCTTGCGTCGCCTCCGGTTTATTATTAATTTTCCCTTCCCCAATCAGGAATCTCGCGGCGAAATCTGGCGGCATATTTTCCCTTTTGAAATGCCCAGCCAAAATTTAAACCATCAACTTTTAGGACAGTTAGATGTTGCTGGTGGAAATATTCGCTCCATTGCTATGAATGCCGCCTTCATTGCCGCCCATGAGGGTGAGCCAGTGCAAATGAAACATATTTTAGAAGGCGCAAAAGCAGAATATTTAAAATTGGGCCGCAGCCTCACCCCAGCGGAAATCATCGGCTGGATTGATTCCGATTAACCCCTAGGGGCGCAAAAATCAAACTTTCGCCCCTACACCGCAAAATTCTCCCATCATCATGGCTAAAAAACAAAAATTTCCCCACCTTTTAGGCTCAAAATGGACAGCCCAACAAAAAACCCTCGGTTGGCGACATTTTGAGGTTCACAACCGCAAAAATGAAGGAAAATGGGTTTTTGCGGAGTTGGTTTCTACCTGTGATCCCACCGTGCGCCTTTGGGTCAATGCCCGACAACTTAAAGATGATCGCCTCTGGACAGCAGGTTGGACTCCCCTCCATCAGTTAAATCAACCGCCAGAACCGGAACCCGACTGGATCGAATCGTATTAAAAAATCTTGCAAAATCCTCAATCCTCCTGGATTCCTGGCTTTAATAGGAGCATGAGGCGGCTGCTCTGTGGTGTAGACCTTATTCCTGATCTGCGAATTCATGTTCTCTGCTCCCCTCCATTCAAGCTTTGATGCGCCCGCTTCCCCCGCTGAACCCTCTGGGGAAATCACCGAGGGGATTTTGCGGCAATGTCTGGATTTAATGCTGCTGATCCCGAGGGTGATGGCGATCCGCGTTAGCGTACCTATCGCCCACCATCCCAGGAATCCAGAGGAGGCCGACCTATGCCGGATCAATCCTGAATATGGGGGCGATGGGGGGGCGATCGCCGATCGCCTTACTCCCCTCCTCACCGCCTGGCAAGCCTTCAACCAAGGCCAACCCCACAACCTCCAAGAAATCCCCCATCTCCTCACCCCGAACCCAAGCCACCATCATCCCCAGGTCTACCAACTGAGTGACCAACCAGAATTGGGTGTGATTTACCACTATCCCCTCGGGGTGACAGCCTGGTGTGAAAAAAAACTCAAAAGTCACCAAAGGGCCATTTTGGAACGTTGGCTGCATTTGTTGACGGACTATCACACCCTCCTAGATGAGATGCATCGCCAACAAAGCGAATTAGCAAGCCTCCAGCAAACCCTACGGCGGGGCAAGCATCAACTCCGCGAACCCCTAGCCCTGATTCGCCTTTACGCCGAAAACCTCAAGTTTGGCCTCACCGATCCCACCCTTCAACAGCAGGCGGATGTGATTCGTACCACGGCGGCGGAATTGAGCGACAACCTTAAACAGTTGCTGGATCTCTATGGTAAGCAGTCTTTGCACCTGAGCGTTACCGATGTGCGTCAACTGATCCTCAATGTGGGGCAGATGTTAGCGCCTCGGTTGGCGGGGCAGGGGGTGAAGTTGGCGATCGCCCCTGGGGATTTGTGGCTCTGGGTGGATCAATGGAAATTAAAACAGGTCTTGGAAATTCTCCTCACCAATGCCCTCGAATTCAGCCCCGTGGGGGGTAAAATTACCTGTCATTGGCGCGGGTTGGGGGAACGGATGCAGATCGAAATTCGCGATCAAGGGGTGGGGATTGCGCCGACGGTGTTGCCCCATATTTTTGAGCCGTTTTATTCCCAGCGGCCGGGGGGGACGGGTTTGGGGCTGGCGATCGCCGCCGATTTGGTGCGGGAACATCGCGGCCAGCTTTGGGCCGCCAACAGCCCGGAAGGGGGGGCGGTCTTCACGCTGGAATTGCCCCATCTGCCCAAAAATACCGCCTGGGGTGCGCTGGGAGCATTGCAGCTATGAACCGAGAGCTAGGAGAAAGCGCTGCCCCTATTTCCCTCCTTCTCATTGACGATGAACCCCTGTTTCGCCAAGGACTGCGCACCTTACTAGGGTTTTATAACCGCGATCAGACACTCAATTTACAGATTGTTGGGGAAGCGGCTTCTGTGGAGCAGGGGCTAGTTTTAGCCCGTGAGCAACATCCCCAGATGATTTTATTGGATTTGGAATTGCCCACCCTCAGCGGCATTGATGCGCTGTTGCAGTTGCGGGAAAGGGGTTATGGGGGCATGGTGTTGGTGCTTTCGGCCCATCGTGATGATGAGTGGATTTTTATGGCGATGCAGGGGGGAGCGCGGGGCTATGTGTTTAAGGAATGTATTGCCACACAATTGCCGACGGCGATCGCCACCGTCCTCGCCGGGAAAATTTACCTGGCCCCAGAGGTAGCGACCTGTTTTTTCCGCCGCTTCCAATTCCTCGCCGGGCAATCCCTCCCCTCGGTGAAGTCCCTCAACTTAACCGACCGGGAGCAAGAGGTACTCCATTGGCTCGTTCAGGGGGAATCAAATACCGCCATTGCCCATCGCCTTTATGTCACCGTCGCCACCGTCAAAGCTCATCTCACCTCCATTTTTGAAAAACTGGGGGTATCGAGTCGAACTCAGGCCATTGTGAAAGCCCTCCGGTTAGGGTTAATTAAATCTTAAAGACTTATCTGTTTGCCTGCTCAGGATCACGCCCAGTTTAAACTTTTATGAGTAATCATCTTGCGATCGCCACCGTCACTGCCACCCTCCAACGGATGCTGCAAAACAGCATTCAAGGGGATGTGAGTGGGGCCAGGGTGACGACCCTGCGCCCCGATAGTATCGGCACCGCCACCCCCAGCAGTGGCGTGAATCTCTTTCTTTACCATGTCCCCATGAATTATCTTTGGGGCAATAGTGCCGAAATCCAACGACGGAACCGGCGAGGCGATGGGGCGATCCGCTCCCGCACTGCCCTCGATATGCACTACATGATCAGTTGCTACGGCAATGAGGCGGAATTAGAACCCCAACGGCTGCTCGGCAGTGTGATCCGCACGTTAACGGACTTTCAGCAAATTTCCCGCGACACGATCCGCGATACCCTCGAAGATGCCCATTTGGAATATCTCAACCGCTCAACCCTAACGGAGCAGTTTTCCGAGGTTTCTTTTTCCCCAATTAACCTCACCATTGATGAACTGTCGAAAATTTGGTCGGTGTTCTTCCAAACCCCCTACTGTCTTTCCATGGCCTATAAGGCAACAGTAGTGATGATTGAAGGGGAAAAGACGGGGGAAAAAGCGCTGCCGGTGCGCGATCGCCCCCCCATAGGCCCCTCCCCCCTCAGTGGTCGCCCGCAAATCACCGAAGTCACCAACGCCGACGACCGCACCCTACCCATCGAAGCCCACAGCACCATCGTCATTCGCGGCACATCACTCCAGGGCGCTGAAATGCAAATTTGCATCGGGGCCGCCCGCATTCAGCCGACGCGATTGAGCGAAGACGAAATCTTCCTCGATTTAGGCAGTCTCCCACCCGTAGCCCTCCACGCTGGCATCCAAAGTTTAAAAATCACCTACACACCAACCGCCAGCCCCCAGGGCAGAGCCGCCAGCATCGAATCAAACCTGGCCCCCTTTGTACTCCGCCCCACAATCCTCGATGTTGCCCTCGTCAGTGATCAGGGCAATGGACGGGGGAAACGCAGTGGCAGTATTGAAGTCACCACCCATCTCCCCATTCAACCCGAGCAACGGGTCGTCCTGGCCCTCAATGAATGGTCTGTTGATCGTCCTAGCAACTATTTATGGGAAATTCCCACCCGTTCCCAAATCACCAACACCGTCACCATTCCCTTTAAAGGCGTGAAAGCCGGAGATTATTTATTGCGCCTCCATGTGGATGGAGCAGAAAGTTGCCTACAGACCGATCTAGATCCGGAGAGTGAAACCTATGGTTGGTACATTGGCCCGCGATTAGTGATTACTTAGGGAATAGGGAATAGGGAATAGGGAATCGGGAATAGGGAATAGGGAATAGGGAATAGGGAATAGGGAATAGGGAATAGGGAATAGGGAATAGGGAATCGGCAATCGGCAATCGGCAATCGGCAATCGGCAATCGGCAATCGGCAATCGGCAATCGGGAACAGGTAATAAGCAATAGGTAATACGCAATAGGCAATTAGGTGAGATTTTTCCATGATTATTCTTCCTGTTCCCCGTTCCCCGTTCCCTGTTCCCCATTCCCTGTTCCCCATTCCCCATTCCCCGTTCCCCATTCCCCCTAGCCTTCCTCCCTTCGTTAGCCTCGTTATCGCCCTAACCCTGATACCAACGCCCTTAGCGGCCCAAACCCTCCCGGCGGAGTTGGCTAAACCTGTTGCTAAAGCTGATCCCAGCAGCCTCTTTAAGCCCCCCCGAGAAGATCCCCCGTTGTTTAGTCAGGCTCCCGATCCTCCATTGTTTCAACCCATCCACCGCCCCCCCATCCAACGCCAACCTTTTCAACCCCAGGTTTTACCGTTACTCTCCCCGACGGCAACGGCTCCAAGCCCCCTCAGCCCCAGTATTACGATGATTATCCCTTCCGCCTATGGTGCGAGTCAGGGGGAGTTTGCCGCTGGATTGGGGTTGCAAATGCCGGCCCGGTTTACGAATCGGAGTGATGGGGTCTACGGATTTAAATTGGGGTTGGGGGATAGTGAAACCAGTTTGGGCTTGGAGTTCGGTTTGGCCCTTGTGGATTTGGCTGAACCTTGGCGGGGAGATGGCAGTTTGAGTGTTAAAGTTCATCGTACCCTTAGCCCTCATTTTAATGTGGCGGTGGGGGTGCAATCCTTTGCCCAGTTTGGCAATGTTGATAGTGCGGCTTCGGTGTATGGGGTGGCTACCCAACGCCTCGATCTCCATACTGATCTGACTCAACCCTTGAGCCAACTGCATTTAACCTTAGGGGTGGGCAATGGCCAATTTCGCTCCGAGGCGGCGGTGCAGGAGAATCGCTCTACGGTGGGAATTTTTGGGGCGGCGGCGTTGCGTTTAACGCCGAATAGTAGTGCGATCGCTGAATGGACAGGGCAAGACCTGAGCTTGGGAGCATCCTGGGTTCCCTTGGCGGATCTGCCCTTTGTGGTGGTGTTGGGGGTGAGCGATCTCACCGGCAGTGCGGGCGATCGCGCCCGGCTGATTTTTTCCGCCAGTTATAACTTTTCCTTTTGAACCATGCGCAAGTTCAGCCCCCTGATCACATTGCTATTGCTGCTCCTCTGGGTGAAACCCCATTGGGGCCAGAGCGGTAATCAATCCGATGTCACCGCCCCCAACCCCCTCAATATCATGCCCCCCCAACGAGATGGGGCAACGGGCAACGAGATCACCGGCTCCTCCGGGGGGGTGGATCGCGCCGCCTATGCTGCCCAACTCCAACAAAGTAGCAATACGGGGGCGATCGCCCTCATGGAAGAATACCAAGCCTTTGAATTTTGCAATTTTTTAGAAATTGAACGCTGTGGCCCGGTTCCCACGGCCACGGAAATTGTCACGACGTTAAACCAATCCTGGCAGATGACCGGGCAAAAATCAGCGTTTATCTATATCGTCAATTTACCAACAGAAATTCAAATTGTCGCAGTTTTTCCGGGGGAAAGGGGAGACCCCCTTGATCTTGAAACCTCGATTGTTCGGCTCACCGTTACCACCCAATCCCCCCAACAAATTGAGAATCTCATCCGTCAATTTCGCCGGGATTTAACCAATGTTCGCCAACCCCAAGCCTTTTTAAGAACAGCCCAACAATTATCGGCATTTTTAATTGAACCCTTAATGCCAGAGCTAGCAGCCCGTGATATTGATCATTTACTGTTCTCCTTGGATGAGGGCTTACGACTGCTGCCCATGGGGGCTTTACATAATGGCGAGCAGTTTTTAATTGAGCAGTATGGCGTGAGTTTAATTCCCAGCTTTGGGTTGGTAGATATTGGCTATAGTAATGTGCGTAATGCCAATTTGTTAGCCATGGGAGCCTCAGAATTTCAAACCCAACCTAACTTAGAGGCTGTGCCTTTAGAATTGGCGTTTATTAGTCGTTTGGTTTGGCCCAGTCAAGTCTGGCAGGAAGAAGAATTTACGGTGGCGAATTTCATCGCTGCCAATCAGGAACGGGTGTTTGGGATCATTCATTTAGCTACCCATGCAACGTTTGTCCCTGCGACTGAGGGGGAATCCTATTTGCAATTTAGCGATCGCCCCTTAACCTTGCCGGAATTGCGGCAAATTGTCCGCACATTGGGCTGGACGGATCAGGATCGCCCTTCGGTGGAGTTGTTGATTCTCAGTGCTTGTCAAACGGCGGTGGGCGATCGCCAAAGTGAATTGGGCTTTGCGGGGTTAGCGGTGCAGTTGGGGGTGAAGGCGGCTTTAGCCAGTCTTTGGCAGGTGAGTGATCTGGGAACGTTGGCCCTGATGAGCGAATATTATCAACTCCTCAGCCAAAACCCCAACAAACCCCAAACCCTGCGTCAAGCCCAACTAAACCTCTTACAGGGGAAAGTCAAGTTAGCGGGCGATGGAAGCGTGGATCGCCTCATCCTTTCCAATGGTGAGATCATCCCCTTAACCCCACGCCTCCAAGCCCAAGGGGATTTAGATTTACGCCATCCCTCCCTTTGGGCTGGGTTTCAATTGGTGGGGGATTGGCATTAATTGGCATTCAATCCTCGTTGATCTCGCTCTTATCGCGGCTTGCGAAAGG
>NZ_JAYGHW010000011.1:17237-55463 GCF_034932185.1 Spirulina sp. CCNP1310
ATGAGAACGCCCCTTCCCCCTTTTTAAGGGGGATTGAGGGGGATCTTTATCCCTCCAGTTGAAGGATGAGAACGCCCCTTCCCCCTTTTTAAGGGGGATTGAGGGGGATCTTTATCCCTCCAGTTGAAGGATGAGAACGCCCCTTCCCCCTTTTTAAGGGGGATTGAGGGGGATCTTTATCCCTCCAGTTGATGAAAACCGCTCCCCATCGTAAATAACCGCCAAGAGCCGAAGCACCAGGCGGTTATTTTAAAGTTTTTGATCAAACCTTCGTGAAATCGTGAACCTACAGGGAGGAACCTAGGCCCGCATAGGCCCCGTAAAAAAATAGTCCCACCAAACCAATCACACCGCTTCCGGCAACGACAGCAACAACCCAAAGGGGAATTCGCCCATCTGCAAACATTGTTATATCCTCCTAATAAGTCTCAAATACAGCACGATTAGTTAAAGAAGTAGCTCGAAAACAGGATGCCCAAGACGAAAATCAAGAGCAGGCCAAGAAAGAGAGAAGTCCGGTTGAGTTCAACCGGTTGTTTATTGGGGTTTGGAATTCTGTCCATGGGAGACTCCTAACGTTGAATGAACTGCATAGCGGCGATCGCACCCAGGAAAAAGACCGAAGGAACGGCCAAGGTATGCACCGCTAACCAACGAACGGTAAAAATCGGGTAAGTAATCGGTTGATTGCCAGATGTGTTTGTCATGAGTGATAACCTCTGTTTGAATTCAGCGTTAGCTTATTTCTTAAACTCTTCAATTTGTTGACTCGCGTCATAACGATCCGAGAGAATCGGCAGTTCTTGGCGGTCTTGGGTGAAGTATTCATTGGGCCGGGGTGTGCCAAAGGCATCGTAGGCCAAACCTGTGCTGACAAACAGCCAACCAGCAATGAACAACATCGGAATCGTAATCGTATGGATCACCCAGTAGCGAATACTGGTGACAATATCAGTAAATGGCCGTTCTCCAGTGGTTCCTGACATTTTAAAGTGCCTCCTTTGACAAACATTTAGAATCTACTGTACACCAAAAGGAATCCTCGGCCCCTGAGGGGAAAAGGATTCCTTTGATGCTATGTGGTGGAGTCTGCGCCCTGATAGCGCAGTAAAACGCCGCGATCGCCCAGGACAAAACCATGATCTGCATCGAGGAAAACAATCCGATACAAATTAGCGGGAACTTCCTCGACGGCTCGGTCTTTCTGCCAAGTTTGACCCTCGTCAAGACTCACCAGGAGGTTGCCGCTGCCCCCAGAAACCCAAAGCTCTTCAGGGGTGCGATAGGCCATATCCAACAATCCCCAACTGGTGGAGAATTCTGGATAGACTTCTTCATCCCAATCTTCCGATTCTAGGGCTGCGCCGGGTTGGGAGAATTGCAACAATCCGCCACGGGCAATCAGCCATTGACGGCCATCGGGGAAAAAGCCCATATTTTGCAGACGGCGGGAACTGGTGCGCTGGTGGGGAGTCCATTCTTCATCGCCGGGTTGCCAAGTGGAATAGAAATTACCTTTGGCGGAGACGGCGATGTATTCCCCGTTGGGCGATCGCCGCAGGTTCCGCACCACCCCCACCGCCCCCTGTACCAAGGCGTGCCAATTTTGCGCCCCATCATCAGTACGATAGATCGCCCCTAAATCCGTGGCCATTTCCGCCTGGCCGGGGCCAAGGGCGGTAATGCCGTAGGGCGCACCAGGGAGTTTACTACTGAGGATCACCCTTGTCCAGTTCTGGCCGCCGTCGGTGGTGTGGAGCAGGATCGAGGGTTTGCCAACAATCCAGCCCTCTTGGCCCGCAAAGCTAACGGCGAAAAAGCTCACCTTTTCATCCCCTAAATCAAGGCTGCGCGGTTCCCAACTTGCCCCGCCATCGGTGGTTTCAAACAGCGTGGTGCGGCTCCCCACCAACCAACCATGCTGGCCATCGTCGGTAAAGGCCACATCATACATACTGGCTTCCGTGGGCAGTGCGATCACCTGCCAAGGATTAACGGACAGGTTCGGCACATCGCTACAACCCACGCAAAACACAGCGAGGAGCGCAACCATGAGCCAATGTTTAAATTTCTGTAACAGTCCATTCATAAAAAAATTCACAATTGCAGGATCAGGATTAATGGAGTCCGTAAAGGCTGAGGAAAAATAATATCCCCACCGCCAAGGCCCCAAAAATTAGCAAGTTCTTTTGATTAGGGGTGAGACGATTGACCCCAAACCCATAGGAGAGATTTTCCGCAAACCCAGAGGGAGCATTGGCTGCACCAATATTCCGAAACTGGGTGCGACGGACACCACACACCGGACATTTCCAGGTGGTTGGCAGATCCACAAATTCAGTGCCGGGGGCAATTTTGCCATTGCTATCCCCCCGTGCTGGCTCGTAGACATAGCCACAACTGAGACATTCATAGGAGGGGGAGGCTTGTTCAGCCAGGGTTTTTTCCTGAGCACTGGGGGATTCAGGGCCGGGATCTTGAGTACTTGGACTCATGGTTGGGTGGGAAATATTAAAAACTTTGTTACAAATTATCCCACAAATTTAACACTTCAGGCCAAGGCAAGGGCAAAAGGCAAAGAGTAAACATGAACTGACTTTTGCCCTTTTCCTTCTCACTTTTTCCTTCCCACTTCCCTAAGAAACTAAGCCTTAGGGCGCGATCGCCCCTTGGGTCGGCTTTCCTCCACTTTCGTGGCGGCAGCAGAGGCCACGGGGATCGTGAAGTGAAACTCACTGCCCTGGTCTTTGCCGAGGGATTCTGCCCAGATTTGCCCATGCCAACGGTCGATAATTTGCCGACAGATGGCGAGGCCCAACCCCGTTCCCCCCGTGGTGCGCTGTAATGCCCCTTCTTCTTGGTAGAAGCGATCGAAAACCGTTTCGAGGCGGTTGGGTTCAATGCCTCGGCCATTGTCGGCGATCGTGATTTGCACCTGCTGCTCACTGGCAGCGGCGGCGCGGATCATGATTTTGCCGTTGGGGGGGGTGAATTTACAGGCGTTATCGAGCAATTTGGCTAAAACTTCTACAAGCCATTCCCCATCGGCTTGGACGAGGGGGAGGCGGGGGCTGAGTTTGGCGGTGATTTTCGGGATGCGGCTGCCGTGGTAGCGCGATCGCACGTTGCTAATGCCCAATTCAATACATTCCGCGAGGGCTAAGGGTTCCGGGTTCCAATCCACTCGGCCACTTTCCAGTTGGGAGAGGATCAGGAAGTCCTGAATGAGTTTGCGCATCCGCTCTGCATCGGCCAGGGCGGTATTGAGCATCACTTGGCGTAGTTCCGGGGACATATCCGGCTCGGTGGCCAGGCTTTCGAGGCAAACCTGGATCGTAGAAAGGGGAGTGCGCAGTTCATGGCCGGTAATGGCCACTAAATTGGAGCGGGTGCGATCAAGGGCAGCCAATTGTTCGTTGAGGTCTTCTAAATTGGCGTAGGCTTCTGCTTGAATTAATGCCACGCCCACCTGATTGGCGATCGCTTCGACTAAACTAATTTGCTCCTCCGTCCAAGGCAAATGATCCGGCCGGCATTGGTGCAACTCCACCATCCCCAAAAAGCGGTCTTGATAAAAAACGGGAACCAACAGCCAAGAGCCAATACTGTACTGATGGGCAATTTCTTTAATCTGCGCCCCCCAATCGGGATCATTGCTGACATTGCGGATAAACAGGGATTCTAAACGGTGGGCCACGGTTTGAAACAGTTCGTTTTCCGTCAATGGCCAAGTTTGTGCCAGCAGGGAGCCAATATCAGTATTGAGGAATTCATGGCTGATCGTCGCTTGGGCATCCTGGGCGCTGCAACAATAGATAATGCAACGACAGGCCTCCAAACCATGGCCCAACTGCTCCACCGCCACCTGGAGAATCTCCTCAGGATCGAGGGAGCGGCGGATCGCTGTGGTCATTAAATGAATGAGCCGCTCCTTTTGCTCCTGGGAAGCAATGGCCCGGTAAGCCTTGAGCAATTTATACTGCCCCACCTGGAGATAGCTCACCAAGCGGTTCACAAAGGGATCGGGATAATTGACCGGGGAAAGTTGGCTCGACTCCAGTTGATCTAAATTGCAGACGTTATCGAGATAGCGATTTTTCGCCTCGCTGATTTTGTCTGCCAATTCCGGCCGGTATTGGAGGATGCGATCGAGCAAAATATAGGCCGCATGGCTGCTGGTGTGGCGATCAAACGTCCAAATCCCCTCAAAGCGGCGATTAGAATCGCTTTCAAAATCGCCACTGGTTGGGGGAGCGGGGCGCTCACGACAGATTAAACAGTTGGCATAGCGATCGCCCATCACCACCAAATGCCATTCCTGGGCAAGGGCATCGTTGGCATCAAAGGCAACGGATTCATAAATGCCGGAATGGTTACAAAAATCCGTCTCCGGGGCCGCAAGGACATAGACCTGATCACTTTGCTGGCCCAAGCGTTGATAACGGTGGGCTTCTTGACGATAGAACCGCTCCCGCTGGAATGTAGCGATGATTAGCGGGGCATCACTGCGGGCTAAAACTTGATCCTCCATGGCATGGGATAGGGCCACCAGGGATGTTTTAAAAAACATCTGGGGCCGCCAGTTGGGGAGTACCTGCATCAATTGCGTCAAGACTGAGGTTGAAATGCTCATCGCCGTTTAGGGGGTACTGCCATGCTCACAGCCAGCGGGGGGCTGGCATGAGATCCTTACCATGATCCTATGAAACTTCCCAAGGCGGCCCATGGGATTAAATTAACTTACCAAAATTAACAAAATTAATAATTTTTCACAATTGCTCAATTTGATAAATGGTTTGGGTGGCGAGGCGATCCGCGTTAGCGAACCCATCGCCCCATCCTTGGGATCCCTGGGCCAAGGTTTGCCGCGACAGATTAACCTGAAGTTTTGTTAAGGGGTCTTCCCCCGTGGCTAGGAGGAACTGTAAACGGCGGAGGTAGGGCCAGGCCAGCAATTCATCCAACAACTGCCCCAGGGCCAAGCGGTAGGGATGGGTGGGATCTTGATACCAATCGGGGCGGGCCAGGGCAGGCTGATCAAAACCGAAATGGGCCACTAAGGCTGGGCGGCCAAAGAGGGCAATGGCCACGGGTCGCGCCTCTTCCTGGACTAAGAGATTGGCACTGGTGGCCAGCGATCGCACCTTTTCCAACAACTCATAGCGCTGTTGCACCCCCTGAATCGTCTCCTGCCAATCAAAGGCGAGGGTGACTAAATAGGTTTGCAGGAGCAAATGCCCTAATTTTTGGGCCTTGGTGGCTAGATAATTGCGGTTGTAGTCCGTGGCCTCAATCAGTAGGGGGAGGCGATCGACCACCTCAATGCCATAGCCCTTTAACCCGGCGATCTTGCGGGGATTATTGGTGATTAGGCGAATTTGCTTCACGCCCAAATCATTCAACATCTGCGCCCCCATGCCATAATCCCGCAGATCGGCGGGAAAGCCGAGCCGCTCGTTGGCCTCGACGGTATCTAGGCCTAAATCTTGTAGGGAGTAAGCCTTGAGCTTATTCACCAAGCCAATGCCCCGCCCCTCTTGGCGCAAATAGACCACCACGCCCAAGCCCGCGCTTTCAATCATTTTTAACGCCGTTTGTAACTGCATCCGGCAATCACAACGCAGGGAACCGAGGGCATCGCCAGTTAAACATTCCGAATGCATCCGTACCACCACCGGCTGGGCAGCAAACTGGGCGGGGTTGCCCTTAACGATGGCAATATGCTCGGTGTTATCGAGGGTATTGCGGTAGGCATAGAGGTGAAAATCCCCGAATTGACTGGGAAATTCACACACCGATTCCCGATAGACGAAGCGATCGTGTTCGAGGCGATAGCTGATTAGATCGGCAATGTTGATCAGCTTTAAACCATGGTGACGGGCATAGTCGAAGAGTTCCGGGAGCCGGGCCATGGAGCCGTCGGGGTTTTGGATTTCACAAATGACACCAGCGGGGAACAGGCCGGCAAGGCGAGCTAGATCGACGGCGGCCTCGGTATGGCCGGCCCGTTTGAGCACGCCCCCCTGTTTCGCTCGCAGGGGGAAAATATGCCCCGGCCGGCGGAGATCTTCGGGGCGGCTGGCGGGGTTGATGGCGATTTGGATCGTTTTGGCGCGATCGTCGGCAGAGATGCCTGTGGTTACGCCCAAATGGGGGCCCGCATCAATACTGACGGTGAAGGCAGTTTGATTGGGGTCGGTGTTTTTCGTCACCATCAGGGGCAGATCGAGGGCATCGAGGCGTTCCCCGGTCATCGCTAGACAGATCAGGCCCCTTGCTTCCACCGCCATAAAGTTGATCATGTCGGGGGTGGCAAACTGGGCCGCACAGATTAAATCCCCTTCATTTTCGCGGTTTTCATCATCAACAACGACAACGGAGCGACCGGCTTTAATATCGGCAAGGGCAGCCTGAATGGAATCAAATTGCAACACAAAATCTGGGGTGAGGATGGGTGACAGTGGCCCTTATTTTAACGGATCGGGTTCGAGCCGATGGCGATCCAAGATGAGTAGTAGAATGGGCCCTACCCCATGATCCCCCCTGCCCCCCTTAAAAAGGGGGGTTCCGGAATTTAACCCCCTTGTTAAGGGGGTCGGCGTAGCCGGGGGGATCATGTAATCAATTCCCCATTCCCAAAATGCCCTATTGGTTAGTGAAATCAGAACCCACCGACTACAGCATTGAAGACCTAGCCCGCGATCGCCGCCAACTTTGGGATGGGGTACGCAATTACCAAGCCCGCAATTATTTACGGGCAATGCAGGAGGGCGATCGCCTCTTCTTCTACCATTCCAATGCTAAACCCCCCGGCCTGGTGGGGTTAGCCAGGGTGAGCCAAACTAACCTCATCGATCCCACCCAATTCGATCCCCAAAGCAAATACTACGACCCCAAAGCCACCCCGGAGCGGCCCCGCTGGTACACCGTCGAACTGGCCTTTGAGCGACAATTCCCCCTCATTCCCCTCGAAACCCTCAAGGCCCAATTCACGCCGGAAGAATTGCTCCTGGTGCGGCGAGGTAATCGCCTTTCGGTGATGCCCATTGGGGAGGCGATCGCTCCCCGCCTTTTGGCCCTCGCCGGCTGTTAAGAAACTTTAAATTGAGCCAGAAAAAAGCCGTGCTATATTGCTAGCGTGAGTTGCATCCAGCAGGGGAAAAACCATGGCCGCCAGTGATGAATTTCGGAAATATCTTAAAGAGGGCAAAGTGGTCGAAGCTTTGACCTTGGCATTGGGAGAGGCGATCGAACTGGAAATCACCACCTGGGTTTCTAGTGACGAGGAGCAAAGCTATGGGGCGATCGGCCAACCCGCACCGGGATCCCGGATGCGCACCCGGATCAACCTCGTGGATGGCGATATTGATAACGAAGTGGGCAGTCAGTTCATTGGCAGCGGCCCCTATACCGAACTGCGAGATTTTCACCTCCAACAGGTACAGGAAGGCCGGGACATCATTAAGCAAAACCTGGAAAGTCTACAACAAATGTTTGTCTTGCTCGCCCGCACCGTTGAGCGATTGCCTAAACCCAACCGCACCAACCCCGCCCTCCCCTCCCAACAACCCCCCGCCTACTAAGCCCGATGACCAACGCCAAACCCCCCCGGCGACGGGCCAATGCTGCCCCCATCACCCCTACCCCCGCCCCTGCCAAACCTCGCAAAACCTTTGCGGAACGAGGTGAGCAAATGCTGGGGGATTTTGCCCAGTCCCTCAGCGAAGTGATTATTGATATCACCGCCCTAGAGGTCAATACCATGGTGGTTAAGCAAATTACCGGGGATAAATTTATGCCCTGGGATTCCTATTTGTCCCTCTATAGTATTGATACCCATTGGACAGTCCGGAGTAATATCCATGAGTCATTGCAGCATCGCTATATGTCGCTGCGACGAGATTTAGAAGTGGAATATTTACTGTTAGTTTGCAATCCAGAATCAGAACTCTTTGATCCGAACATCGCCCAACAACAGGATCAGTTGCAGATTCTCAGCGATCCCAACGCCTTGATGGATATCACCCATTCCCACCTGCCCAATCCCTTAATCCCCCACAACACCGTAGAAATGCAGAAGGTGCAGGATCTTTTGCGTAATTCTAAATTTAGTCGGACGCTTCGTAAAGTGGCGGAATTAAAGGCTGCGTTAGACAATCGTAATCGCACCTTAAAACGCATGGATGCGCTAGCCCCCGCAGCCCATGCGGAAGCATTGGAGCATGAAGTCAAAACCGATGTGATCTATGCCCAAACGATCATTCAATTGGATGGGGATATTATCAACCGCTATAATGATGACTTATTCAGTCATCCCCACCGTGATTTGCTCTTGCAGATTCATAAAGAAAGTGTGATGTCTGGTGAGCGACAATGGCGGGAGTTGTTAGGTTTTATCCTGGATTTAGCTCAGAAAACTTTTGCGCAGTTGGGGAATGCGTTATCCGGGCCAGGCAAACGCTGATGGTAGGGGTTAATCCAGTAGCGTTGCCCGTTGATGCTTTGCCAAAACGGCGGCAACGCACCTATCATGATGTGGAATTAGATGCGGTGGTGCGGTTGGTGAAGGAGCGCACCGCCGATGAACAATTGCTCTGTCATGGGGTGACATTTCACCTCAATTCGACGACCTTGGGCCGGATTACCTTGGCCCAACAACGGGGCCAAAATCTCCATATTCCCTGGCGGTTTTTGGTGGAGTTTTGGCGTTATGCCTTGGTGGATCATCGCGGTTGTTTGCAATCGGCGCTGAGTTTTATGACGATTTATCCCCTGGCTACGGGGGAAAAACCGCTGTTAAAAACGCTGATCAGTTTGGATGGGGATATTATTCACCAAGTTTGTGCTGATTGTTTAGATTACCCTACCTTAACGCTGAATCTTTCTGCGGCTCATTATTGGCTGATTCAGCAGTTGGTGGGCCGGCTGACATTGGGAGGGAAAGCGTTAGTCAATCGGGCAGCTTGGGGGGTTTCAAGTTTGCTGACGGTGGGTTATGGGGTTTCTCAGGGGATCGAGATGTTACAGGGGGGATGGTTGTTGGTGCAGGAAATGGCGATCGCCTCTCTCCTCCTCGTTACCACTAAACTAGCCACACAAGGCTTATTGCGGTTCGCCCTACCCACCCTCCTCCGCTACGGGATGCAGCGGGTGCTTGCACCGGAAGCCCAAGGGATCGGGGCAAAGTTGCGCAAATGGTTGCCCCGCTGGGGGGGGTGAGGGCGAAAGATTTTTGTGCCTCCGGCAGGCTTACGCCAACGCCCCTACAGGGCCTGGACTGAGCGCATAAATCGTTGCAGTTGCCGACTTTCTAATTCTAAAACTCGTCGGGCAAAGTCAGGATCATGATCCAGCAAATCATCAAAGGCATCGACGGGAATCGCTAAAATTCGCGTAATTTCGCTATCAGCAACGATGGTATTTTCTGAATTACTATGGGCTAAAACCTCTAATTCATCCAGTGTTTGGCCGGGATGCAATTGCTCGATTTGAATCTCTGCTCCCCTTTGATAGTGAATGTTGGCATCCCCGGCAATTAATAACAGCAGTTCGCGGCAAGTATCCCCGGCTTCTGTAATCACATCCCCCCGTTGATAAACCTTCACCGTTGCCCGATGTGCTAGGGCAATTAAGGTTTCGCTTTGCATCCGGTGGAAGAAGTCGCTATTGAATAAGTAAACGGATTTTTCGACGGTGGGAAAATCGCTGAGGGCGGGGGGATTGGGTGAGGACGGGGGCCAAGCCAGCAGTCGCTCCACCATTTCCTGAAGCAGGGGAGCCGTGAATTCATGACCATGATGGCGGGCGATCACCTGACTCCGTTCCGCCTCCCATTGCCCAATCAGATAGAGGGCGGCGGCCTGCACCATGGGATTAGGATCGGCGAGTAAAGCTTCTAAATGGCCAAGAATGATCTCCGGGGAGAGATCAAGGGAACAGGCAGCAGCATTTACGCCGGGCTGGGTCAAGTATGCCAGAATTGGGGCAGGGAGGCGATCCGCGATCGCGCACCCATCGCCCCAATTCTCCCGCTCTAAAAGCTCTCCTAAAATCGCAGGGGAGGCCGCTTGCAAACCTTGGGCGAGGGTGAAGGCAGCGGGATCCGATTGGAGTTGTGCTAGGGTTTCGAGGAGCGATCGCACGATCAGTTCTTTTTTATGACGGATATGTTCCCGCAGCAACGTTAACACCGCTTGATGTTCACGGAGCAGGGGTTGATTGACCGCGTGGTAACGGTCAATTAATTCAGGGAGTTGAGTGAGCATAAACTCCGCCTTTTTAACCAAGCTAGCATCCTCAGAAAATCCGCTCAAAATCCACTCTTCTTCCTGGGGCGTAATCGAATATTGACGGCGGAGGGAGCGAACATCGGGAGAATCCTGCAAGGATAACGGTTCTAAGCCACTGGGATCCCCTTGTTGGCGTTGAAGTCGTAGCAATCGTTCTAGGGATTTCCGGTAGCCCGTCAAGCGAATCTGATTTTCTAAACTGCGTTGACGATCAGGATTGAGTAACTCAGGATCTTCAATGCCCAATTCCTCTAAAACAATCCGATGCTCCTCATCGGTGATGCCCAATTCCTGGCGCATTTGCTGCAACATTTCCAAACTGCTGGAATAGTTGGCATAGCCTTCCTCCAAAGCTTCTCGCACCACACCCTTATAGGCTTGATGCCGTTTCTCACGGGTAAAACCAGGCAGCACTTTTGCTAACACATACAATTCATGGGTATTGAGGTCTGTGAGAGTTTTTCCTTCCAAAAAAGATGCCACATTCAACTGTAATTTTTCCAACTGTTTACGGAAGCGATTGGCCAAATTTTCGCGGGAATAGAGATCAGGACTGCGCCGCCAATTGGTATAGAGCCAAAGCGTACTGAGGGCCACTAAAGCGAGGTCGTAGAGATATTGCACCGCAACGGGGAGCAGTTGGATCAGGGGACGACCACTAAAGATAAAGAAAAAGTTGAAAATGCCAAAGGTGCAGAGGGTGAAAATCCGATGGCGTAGGGTTTCAGGGGTAAGGCTGTGATGCTTGCGACTGTAAATTTTTGCCCGTTTCTCGATCCATCGTCCCCCCCAATATCCCAGAGCGGTACAAGTCCCCAAAACGAGGGGTACTGCTACCAATTTGGGAAGATCAATGATCTCGCCAAATAGATAAAGTCCGGGTTTCAAAAGAGAAGCGAGTTGATCGGTTTGGTGGAGCCATACTCCGGAGAAATAATAATTCCAGTTCCCAGCATAGAGATAGTAGTAGCTAAAATAACCCATCACTAAACCCACATAGCCATAGCGTAAAAATTGGGTTTCTGGTTTATTTAAACTATCCCAATAAGTCCGTTCGGAATCAATGTCAATACAGGGATTTTGACAGGCAACGCAGGCGCTTTGCTCTTTGCCATCGGGTAGCACGGTGCGGCACATGGATTGGGTAATCAGTTGCTCGCTCATGTGGGCTTTGCTGCTCAACAGTCCCCCCGGTTCGCTATAAATACTTTGCACCGGAGCCATGGGGCAAAAGTATTGACACCAAGATTTACCGCCGTACCAATAGCCCACAAAAATAGCCGCTGCAATGGTGAATAAAACCCAGCCCGCCAGCACAAGGCGGTCAGCATTAAAAAACAAAATGCGCCCACATAACCCCACAAAAAGCCAGCCAAATTGAAGATAGGCATAGTTGCGACCTAACCAGGAGTTGCGGTCAACTTTAGCCAATTCATAGCGCACTTTGCCCGTCTTTTTGTTCTCGCGCTTAAATTGCCGCTGCCATCCTAAAGCACGGGGAATTTGAGAGAGGAAAGAGAGGGGACAAATTCGCCGCCATAACTCATGGCCGAAGACTAAGAGAATAAAGATGGCACTGGGTACAATTGCCCCCCAGAAGATCGTTGTCCCTAAAGGATAGGGCTGTTGGGCTACACATTCCCCCTGGACTTCCACACAGGTATCTACGAGCCGCAGCGGACTCCAGGGGTGATCCGGTTCCGTGAGGGCGACAGTCCAGGGATCGTAAAATAGGGAAGCGATTACCAGGAGCCAGGCGATCGCCAATCCCCAGCGAATCCAGTGCATTCGGGTTTCGGGTAGATCTGCAAACATAGACATAGAAGAGAAAAAATATGGGAGCTTGGTGGCCTTGTCTATAGGGATTTTAGATCATCCCCTATCCCCTTGATGGGATTGTGCCAGTAGCTTACGGAATTGGTCGGCGAACCATTCCCTGCTGATTCCCTACTTTTGCAAGGGGGTGATTAGTCAGACTGCTGCGGAAAATTGTGCCGTTGCTGCAAAGTGCGGGGATACCGATCGCCTCTGTTTTAAATCTGGCGGGGGTGACGTTGGCGGAGTTGGAGGGTCAGGAGGAGGATGACTCGGAGATGGGGGAGTCAGCTAACCTGTAGGGGGGTGGGTTACGGTTATTGATCGCGGTGATCGAAAATCTCGCAATTGATCCGAGACCTGCGGGGTGCAAAAAGTTAAAGGGACGGGCTGAAACCGGAAGAGGATCAAGCATGGCGCGATTTGTAAAGGGTGATGTGGTGGTTGTGCTGTTTCCGTTATTTGCGTTGGGGTTAATAGAATTTCAGAGATTCAACGGTATATTTCGCGCCGATGACCAATGGAAAGCACTGTAATTGTTTTTTGAGGGTCATCAATCTCATAAATCACACGATAGTCACCCACACGAAGTCGCCAACCCTCACGTCCTGTAAGCTTTCGGCTACCGTTAGGCCGAGGAGTTGTCGCTAACGACTGAATTGTCTCTTTAATGCGTTCATACTCATCCTGTGGCAGTTTGCTCAGAGATTTTTGAGCGCGGCGCAAAATGTTGATTTGATAGCTCATGCACGCTCAATTTCGCGGATTGCCTGCTCGAAGGGAATGACTTGATCAGGAGTCTGCTTGGCTATATCGTAGGCACGAATGTCAGCAAGTTCTTCGAGTTCTTCGAGTAAACGGCTGGCAATGCGGTCTTGTTCTTGGGTAGGGAGTTGTTGCAGTTGTGCGATCGCCGCTTGCAGGAGTTTGGTCATGGTGTGATCAGGCAGAGGTGATATTGACCATTATATTGGGTTGCGGTTTTTGTAACGGGGTGAATCGCCCCCCAACATTTGGGCTAGACTGGGGGCGGTGTTTTTGCTGTGGGGTATGGTGATGGAGCGATCGCGCCTCTCTGGTGTGGGGTCTTGTGGCGTTCCCATTAGACTGAAGGTTTTAGCTCGGTTTGAGGTCGAGTGTATAGGCGATCGCGCTTTGTATTGCCTTGAGTACATCAATCGGCAAGTCTCCCAATTTACGTTCTAAGCGTACCGTGGGTAATGCGCTCATCCCCTGTACATTTGCGACTGATTTTTGTTTTAAAAATCGTAAATGGGGTAATTCGATTTCATAGGGACTTTGCCGATATTGTGTGGTTAGGGGTACATAAATAATCAGGGCGCGGGGCGGTTCTGGATCTTCACGGGACACGATCACGATAGGTCGCGTTTTGGCGGCTAGTCCGAGGTCAGCCAACCACACTTCACCGGGCTTCGGGTTCATCAATTAAATCTAGGATTTCTTGTTCAATGTGACGGCAACGGGCTAAGTCCAGCAGGTCTTGATCTGCCAGTTCCATAATTTCTGTGATCCATTGTCGGGCTTGTTCGGCAATGGTGGGTTGCCAGGTTTTCAGGCGGTGATCGAGTTCTTGGGCGAGGGCATCCATGGGTTTGAGGTGAGCCTTTCTTCTAGGGTAGCATCTCGCTTCAGTTTCAACTTTGGTAACGGACTGCACTAGGGCGGGGAGGTTGGGCTAGACTGGGGGCGGTGTTTTTGCTGTGGGGTAGGGTGATGCGGAAATTTAGCGGTTTTCTGGGGGTGTTGGTGTGGTCGGGTTTGGTGGTGGGGGTGGGTGCTGTGGAGGGAAGGGCTGCGGTGGGATTTTTGGGGGAAGCTGAGGGAATCGCTCCACAGCCCCAGATGTTAGATTTGCCCCAGGAATGGCTTGTGGCGCAAAACTCACGGGAACGGCAACCGTTGGTTTTTGAGGGGGAGTTGAGTGCAGAGAGTGATGTTCTTGGTGATGGCAGATATGTTAATCTTCATACTTTTACGGGGCGGGCGGGGGAAAGAATTGTTATTGATTTAATCAGTGATGCGTTTGATGCTGTATTGGTCTTGGCGGATAGGGAAGCAAAGAGTCTCGCTCAGGATGATGATGGGGGCGAGAATAGTAACGCTAGGATCGTGATGACGTTGCCTGCGGATGGTCAGTATGTAATTCTGGTTTTGTCTTATCAAGCTGGGGAAGTAGGACGGTATCGCTTGACTGTGCAAAGTGCAGTGGTGAATGGTGCTGCCCCAAATGCTCCTGTTAGCGGTGCTGCGGCCCAAGCCGAGCAGCTTTTTCAAGAGGGTATGGCTCTTTATCGAGAGGGATCATTAGACTCTTTACGGGCTGCAATTGCAAAGTGGGAAGCGGCAATTCCTCTTTATCGACAGGTGGGAAATCGCGACATGGAAACTGCCACCCTCTATAATATCGGTGGGGTCTACTCTGATTTAGGAGAAAAGAGCCGGGCGCTGGAATACTACAACCAAGCCTTACCCCTGTTACGGGCGGTGGGAAATCGCCGAAGGGAAGCCATCACTCTCAGTAATATCGGTGGGGTCTACTCTGATTTAGGAGAAAAGAGCCGTGCGCTGGAATACTACAACCAAGCCTTACCCCTGTTACGGGCAGTGGGCGATCGCGAAGGAGAAGCCACCATTCTCAGTATTGTCGGTTTAGTCTACAGCGACATAGGAGAAAACAGCCGTGCGCTGGAATATTACAACCAAGCTTTACCCCTCTGGAGGGCGGTGGGCGATCGCGACATGGAAGCCGCCACCCTCAATAATATCGGTCGGGTCTACGATGATTTAGGAGAAAAGAGCCGGGCGCTGGAGTATTACAACCAAGCCTTGCCCCTCAGACGGGCGGTGGGTGATCGCAGCGGGGAAGCCAACACCCTCCGTAATATTGGTGCGGTCTACTCCGATTTAGGAGAAAACAGCCGGGCGCTGGAATACTACAACCAAGCCTTACCCCTGTTCCGGGCGTTGGGCGATCGCCGAATGGAAGCCATCACTCTCGGTAATATCGGTGGGGTCTACTATTTAATAGGAGAAAACAGCCGGGCGCTGGAATACTACAACCAAGCCTTACCCCTGTTCCGGGCGTTGGGCGATCGCGGCGGGGAAGGCACTATCCTAAATAATATCGGTTTAGTCTACAGCAACCGAGGAGAACAGAGCCGAGCGCTGGAATACTACAACCAAGCCTTGCCCCTGTTACGGGCGGTGGGAAATCGCGGCGTGGAAGCCAAAAGTCTCCATAATATCGGTAGGGTCTACAGCGACCTAGGAGAAAGAGATCTAGCACTGGAATACTACAACCAAGCCTTACCCCTGAGCCGGGCGGTGGGCGATCGCGAAGGAGAAGCCATTGCTCTGACCAATGTCGGTTATGTCCACCACTTAAAGGGAAACACGAGCCTAGCGCTGGAGTATTACAACGAAGCCTTGCTCCTGAGCCGGGCAGTGGGCGATCGCAGAGGCGAAGCGGCCACGCTCCATGCTATCGGTTTGGTCTACAACTCCCTAGGAGAAAACAGCCGGGCGCTGGAATACTACAACCAAGCCTTACCCATGAGACGGGAGGTGGGCGATCGCGGCGGCGAAGCCACCACGCTCAATAATATCGGTGGGGTCTACAACTCATTAGGAGAAAAGAGCCGGGCGCTGGAGTATTTCAACCAGGCTTTACCCCTTTACGAAGCGGTGGGCGATATTGATGGGGAAGCCAATACGCTCAGAAATGCGGCTTGGGTTCAACGGGACGAGGGACAACTCACCGCCGCCCTGGAGAACATCCAAGCCGCCATCGCTCTCATCGAACAACTCCGCAGCAACATCACCAGCACCGAACTCCGCCAAACCTACTTCGCCCAACAACAAGGCTACTACCAGTTCTACACCGACCTGTTGATGCAACTCCATCAACAAAACCCCAACCAAGGCTACGATGCCCAAGCCTTCCACGTCAGCGAACGCAGCCGCGCCCGCACCCTCATCGAACTCCTCACCGAAAGCCAACTCAACCTCCGCGACACCACCGAAAACGCCCAACTTCAACCCCTCCTCGACCAAGAACAAAACATCCTCAACCAACTCACCGCCCAACAACAACTCCTTACCCAACGCCTCACCAACGCCCAAACCGACGAACAACGCGACCAAATCCGCCAAGACTACACCACCGCCACCCAACAACTCAACAGCGAACTCGATCGCCTCGTCACCCAAATCAAACGCCTCAACCCCGCCTACACCGACCTCAAATATCCCGACCCCCTGAACTTACAGCAAGTCCAACAGCAAGTCCTCGACGACGACACCGTTTTATTGCAATACAGCCTCCACCCCGACCAAAGCTACCTCTGGCTGATCACCAAAAACGGCTACGAAACCCACATCCTCCCCCCCCAAGCCCAAATCGAAACCACCGTCGAACGATTGACCAACATCATTCGGAAAGATACAGGCAACTGCGCCAACGCTGCGAATCCTCAAGCCTGCATCCAACAAAATCTCCCAGAAACTCTCGCCATGATCCAGACCACAGGAACAGAACTCTACAACCAAATCTTCGCCCCCATCGCCAACAAAATCCAAGGCAAACGCCTCCTCATTATTCCCGACGGCGCACTCCACTACGTCCCCTTCGCCGCCCTCCCGATCCCCCCGGCTGCGCCGACCCCCTTAGCAAGGGGGTTAGACTCTACACCCCCCTTTTTAAGGGGGGCCGGGGGGGATCAATACACCCCCCTCGTCACCCAACACGAAATCATCCACGCCCCATCCGCCACCGCGATCGCCACCCAACGCCAAAACCTCGCGAACCGTCCCCCCGCCCCCAAAAAACTCGCCATCTTCGCCGATCCCGTCTTCAGCGCCAACGATCCCCGCGTCACCGGAGCAACCCCCACCCCAACCCCCCGCAATAACGAACCCGTCAGCCTCCAAGCCCTCCGCAGTCGTTCCGCCCTCGATCGCTCCCTCTGCCTCCCCAACGACGGCATCCAACGCCTCCCCGGAACCCGCCGCGAAGCCGAAGCCCTCCAAAAATATGTCCCTGATGCCCTCACCGTCCTCGACTTTGCCGCCAATCAAGACTGGTTCGATCGCGCCCCCCTCCACCAATACCAAACCCTCTTCCTCTCAACCCATGGCTGCATCGACAGCCAAAACCCCGAACTCTCCGGCTTAGTCCTCTCCCTCGTTGATGAAAATGGTCAAGAAAAAGAGGATGGATTCCTACGCTTAAACGAGATTTTTGGCTTAAATTTAAATGCCGAATTAGTCGTTTTAAGTGCCTGCCAAACCGGCCTCGGCGAAACCATCAAAGGCGAAGGCATGATCGGCATGACGCGGGGTTTCATGTATGCCGGAGCCAAGCGCGTCGTCGTGTCGTTATGGAATGTTGATGATGCAGCGACAGCAGAATTGATGAGCCAATTTTACGGCGATCTCGAAAAGGGAATTTCCCCCGCCCAAGCCCTGCGAGAAGCCCAACTCGCCCTCTGGGAAAAATACCAAGACCCACGCCTCTGGGCCGCCTTCACCCTCCAAGGGGATTAATCCCCCTGAATCTATACCTAAGCAGGAATCCGCTTCATGAGATCGTGCAAAGCTTGAGGGGGTAGGGCGAAAGATTTTTCGCCCCTACACAGATCAACGCTACCAGCGGATTTCATCTCAAAGAACCATGCCCTTGTTGCAAAAAGTGAAACCGTGGCTGACTTTAGGAAATTCTTGGCCACAATAGAGGAGTTGATGTCTGTAATGGAGACCTGCTCATGCAATTCCGTTTTTTAGCCGCTTTAACCTTGATGGGTTTAATCTTGACTGTGCCGCTACGGGGATTGCAGGCAGAGTCTGAACCCGTCGCCCAGCCCGGTTTCATCCCCCCCGCTTTGCCCGTTTCCGATCAACCCTACAGCGAAGACGATCGCGTCGTCATTGATAAGGACGATCGCCAGCCGGTGTTAACCTCCGCCTATCCCTATTCCGCCATTGGCCGCATTGATTGGGTCTTAGCCGATGGCCGGAGCCTGGGCTATTGCACCGGGACATTGATCGGCCGGGATTTAGTGTTAACCAATGCCCATTGTTTGCAGCATCCTCGCACCAATCAACTGGTACAGCCGGGTCAATATCAACAGGGGCGCGATCGCATCGTCTTTAAAGCCGGGATGGTTCGCGGTGTGGCACAGGTTGAGGCGGCGGTACGCACCTTTGAGTCGGGTTGGGCAAGGGGGACAGCGGCGGCGGATGATTGGGCGATTTTGAAGTTGGAGCGTCCCTTAGGCGATCGCGTCGGTTATTTGGGTTGGTTGGATGCGAATTTTACCAATCCTAATGTGGTGAGTGCTGTGGCGGGTAAATTACGCTTGGTGGGCTATGCGGGAGATTTCCCAACGGTGGCATTACGGGAGTTTGGCCGGGCGGGGGATACAGCGGGTCAGCATGAGGGTTGCAGTGTGATTGAGGGTCATAATCAGGGGCCGTTGGCGGGGTTGATTTTCCATGCCTGCGATACCAATCCGGGGGCTTCTGGGTCTGCCATTTTTGCCCGGTTTGATGATGGCAGTTATCAGGTTTTGGGGTTACACGCGGGGGCAAATGAGTTGCATCGAGAGGTGGTGTTGCCGACAGGCGATCGCACTCGGTATCTGAATCGAGGCGTACAAGTCAATCGCTGGAGTAGTGCAGCACAGCGGTTGAAATAGGCGATCGCTCCCCTTTCAGAAACAGCTTGCACGGCCCTCAGTTGATTCGGCTCAACTGGGGACTTTCTTAAGGCATGACCCATCGTTTTGAGGTGGTGCGGTTGTGGGAACAGCCGCGTTAGCGAAGCTTACCGGAGGTATATCGCTCTTTTGGGATATGCCGGGTTTTTGGATTGAGCGGTGGGTAGTTCACAACAGGGTAACAATGGCACAATGGGGCAACGATCCCGACGCTGTGAACGACCATGACCGCTGCTTCTGCCCATGTTCCTGAACCCCATGGTGATTATCGCGGCCTTGACCGCGATAAGCTCTCACCGATGATGCAGCATTACATTGAGGTGAAAGAGCAGTATCCCCAGGCGTTGCTCCTCTATCGGGTGGGGGATTTCTTTGAATGTTTCTTTCAGGATGCCGTCACCATTGCCCAAGAATTAGAACTGGTGCTGACCAGTAAAGAGGGGGGCAAGGAAATTGGCCGGGTACGGATGACCGGGGTTCCCCACCATGCCCTCGAACGCTATGCGGCGCTGTTGGTGGAAAAGGGCTATGCGGTGGCGATTTGTGATCAGGTGGAGGATGCGACGATCGCCGCAGCGGAAAAGCGAATGGTGCGGCGGGAGGTGCAACAACTGATCACCCCCGGCACATTGACGGAAGAGGGGATGCTCTCGGCAAGGCGGAATAATTTTCTGGCGGCGGTGGTGTTGGTGAAACACCATTGGGGGTTAGCCTATGCAGACATCACCACGGGGGAATTTTACACAACCCAAGGAACGGGGCTAGAGGCCCTGGCTATGGAATTAGAACGGCTTCAACCTTCAGAGGTGCTGTTGCCCACCGATGCCCCCGATGTGGGGCGGTTGTTGCGACCGGGCCAAGGGGATGAATTGATTCCGGCTCAATTGCCTTCGGAGTTGTGTTATACAACGCGATCGCACCGCTATTTCACGGCCCCAGAGGCTCGCAATCGGCTCATGGAAACGTTTCAGGTGCGATCGCTCGAAGCCATGGGCTGTGCGGATCAAACCTTGGCAATGCGGGCAGCGGGGGGCCTGTTGGAATACATCGAAGACACCCAAAAGGACAACCGCGCCCCCCTCCAACCCCTGAAAACCTATGCGATTACCGATTATTTAATCCTTGACCCCCAAACCCGGCGCAATTTGGAATTAATGCAAACGGTGCGCGATCGCGCTACTACTGGCTCCCTCCTCTGGGCCTTAGATCGCACCAATACCGCCATGGGGGGCCGGGCCTTAAAACGCTGGTTTCTCGAACCGCTGTTAGATCCTAAGGGCATTCTTGCCCGCCAAGAGACGATTGCTGAACTGATTGCCCATAACGGCCTACGGGAAGATCTCAAAACCCTATTGCGGCAATTTTACGACCTCGAACGCCTCAGTGGTCGGGCCGCTTCAGGGCGGGCCAATGCGCGGGAATTGGTCAATTTAGCCGATTCCTTGGTGCGGTTGGTGCAATTAGCCAGCCTGGCCCAACAGGGCCAATCCCCCTATCTCAAAGCATTGCACCAGATTCGCCCAACCTTGGAGCAGGTGGGGCAATATGTGTTAGACCGGATTCAGGAGGCTCCCCCGTTGCACATTAAGGAGGGGGGCGTGATCCGCGATGGCATTGATCCCCGCTTGGATCAGCGGCGATCGCAACTTTTGGCCGATCAGCAGTGGTTGGCGGATTTGGAGATTCGGGAACGGGAGCGGACGGGGGTCAATAAGCTCAAAGTGGGCTATAACAAGACCTTTGGCTATTACCTCACCCTGCCCCGCGCCCAAGCCGATGCTGCCCCCTCCGACTACACCCGTAAGCAAACCCTCGCCAATGAGGAACGCTACATCACCCCAGAACTGAAGGAGCGGGAAACCCGCATCCTCACGGCTCAGGATGATTTGAATGAGATTGAATATGAGATTTTTCAGGAATTGCGGGGGATGGTGGGGGAGCAGGCCCAGGAGATTCGCGATGTGGCACGGGCGGTGGCGGCTTTGGATGTGTTGGTGGGGTTGGCAGAGGTGGCGATCGCCCACAATTATTGTCGCCCCATGATCACCCAGGGGCGAGAAATTGAAATCAATCAAGGTCGCCATCCCGTCGTTGAACAACGCTTAAAACAGCAGTTTTTTGTCCCCAATTCCACCCACATGGGCTATGAACCCCAACGGCAGGATAGTCCAGATTTAATTATCCTCACCGGCCCCAATGCCAGCGGCAAAAGCTGTTATTTACGCCAAGTGGGGCTGATCCAAATCATGGCCCAAACGGGGAGTTATGTGCCGGCCCAGGGGGCAAAATTGGGGATTTGCGATCGCATTTTTACCCGTGTGGGAGCGGTGGATGATTTAGCCACGGGGCAATCTACCTTTATGGTGGAAATGAATGAAACCGCCAATATTCTCAACCATGCCACGGCGAAATCCCTCGTTTTACTCGATGAAATTGGCCGAGGAACCGCCACCTTTGACGGCCTTTCCATTGCTTGGGCGGTGGCGGAATATCTCGCCCAAACCATCCAATCCCGCACGATTTTCGCCACCCATTACCATGAACTCAATGAGTTAGAAACCCTCTGCCCCAATGTGGCCAATTATCAAGTCACTGTTAAAGAATTGCCGGATAAAATTATTTTTCTCCATGAAGTCCATCCGGGGGGCGCGGATCGCTCCTATGGGATTGAAGCCGGTCGCCTCGCAGGGTTGCCGGATGTGGTGATTCAGCGGGCGCATCAGGTGATGGGTCAAATTGAGAAGCACAGTAAAATCGCTGTGGGCCTGCGCAAGGGTAGCCCCAAACGTTTAGACCCTGCCCTAGCTCCAGATCACCGGGTAGAGCAGTTGGATATTTTTGGCGATCGCCCCTGATCAGCACTGACCCCAATGCTGCCGATCCCACGGGCGAATCCCCCAGGGATGTGGGGGATCCGCCTCAGTCTTGGGGGGAGGGATCCCCCTTGGCCAGAGCCAGCCCTAGCAATGGGCGGCGTAAACCCCATCTAGGAGGAGGTTCAACGCTTTTACGGCTTGTTCCGTTGCTTCCACCGCAGCGGCTTGGCTTTCGGGGGTGGTGCAGAGTTGCGCCAAAGCTTCGCGGGTCATGGCGCTGTGGATTTCATCCGCTGCTTCATGGACTTGGAAGAAAGACAGCGCCGCCTCGCCATCAATGCCATAAAATTCCTTCAATCCAGCAATTTTTGTCGTCGAAACCGCCGGAATTTGGGATTCATAGGCATAGAGGGCCGCCATCCCCACGGCGGGATTTTCGTCACGGGCCAGGGTTTTCAATGTTTTAACCGATGCCTGGGTTTCCTGAGCCGGGGCATGGTTTAACACCACATCCCGATCCACCCCCAAGCCTTCCGCAAACCGCAACCACAGTTCTGGGTGATGGTTTGCGCCCCGCTCCTCTTCGATCAAGTTTTCCAAAAGCATTTGGCGGATCTGGAGGTCATCGCAGGCCGCATGGGTGGCGCTGACATAGGTGGGGAAGTAATGGACTTGGTGGTAATACTCCTTGGCGTACTCCTGAAGGGCGTTGAGGGTGAGCTTCCCTTCGTTCCAAAGTTGATAAAACGGATGCTTGAGGAGGTGGTGGCTCTCAACGATCGCATCCAGTTGAGCCAGTAATTCCGAAGCAGTCAGGGGTTTTGCCTGGGTGAACATAAACAGCTTTTATCCTTATAGTTGAGGAATATTGCTCAATGTATCACGGCCTTTCGGCTCTCGTCCTATGACCCAATCCCCCGATCCCTTACCGATTGAGCCTGGGGCCGCTCAGAAAAATTCCCCCAAACTCCCCAATATCGAAGGCATTCGCCGCTTAAGCAATTTGTTGGATGAGGCGATCGCCATCCCCGGCACATCCTGGCGGTTTGGTCTTGACCCCCTCCTGAGCTTGATCCCCGCCGCTGGCGACTATCTCAGCCTCAGCCTTTCCGTTTACATCGTTTGGCAGGCCTATCGCCTCGGTACACCCAAGGAAACCCTGATCCAGATGGTGATTCATCTCTTCTTAGATGCCTTCTTGGGTACAGTGCCGGTGGCAGGGGATGCCTTTGATTTTGTTTGGAAAGCGAATACGAAAAATTTACAGCTTTTAGAATCCCACTTAGCCCATGGGGGGCAACGTGACACCGGCAATCTAGGGGCTGAAGGAAAAACCCGTCGAGGCGATCGCTGGTTTTTGCTCCTGCTGATTAGCGGGGTCGCTGTCTTTGTGATTGGCGCAACCGCCCTCTTCCTCTTCCTACTGCGTAGCCTACTCAGCGCAGTCTTTCCCGCTGGTTAATCGGTTGGGTTGCTCCCGTCCGATACACTGAAGAATGCTAATTAATCCACTATTGACCATCCCCCCACTATGAACCCTGCTGATCCGGCTCCCCTCCAACATCATCGCCAACAATTCCCCGGTTTAGTGAATAAGGCTTATTTCAACTTTGGGGGCCAGGGGACAATGCCCAAGGCTGCCATGGAGGCGATCTATCGAGCCTATGAATACGTCCAACAACAGGGGCCCTTTTCTACAAAAGTTAATGATTGGGTGATGCAGGAAGGGGCAGCGATGCGGGCCGCCTTTGGTCAGGAGTTGGGAGTGCATCCTGACACGATCACCCTGACGGAAAACGTAACGGCGGGGTGCAATATTGCCCTCTGGGGGATTCCCTGGGAAGCGGGGGATCATATCCTGATTACCGATTGTGAGCATCCGGGGGTAATTGCGATTATTAAAGAAATTGCCCGCCGGTTTGAGGTGCGGGTTTCCACCTGCCCGATTATGGCGACGTTGAACCGGGGCAATCCGGCGGTGGTGATTGAACAACATTTACAGCCCCAAACGCGGTTAGTGGTGGTGTCCCATCTGCTCTGGAATACGGGGCAAATTTTGCCTTTGGCGGAAATTATTGGCATTTGCCATAACCGCGATCGCCCCATTCAAGTTTTAGTGGATGCAGCCCAATCCGTAGGATCGATGCCTTTGGATTTAACGGCCTTGGGGGCAGATTTCTATGCCTTTACGGGCCATAAGTGGCTTTGTGGCCCGGCGGGGGTGGGGGGGTTATATGTGCGGCCAGAGGCGTTGGAAAGCCTTGCTCCGACGTTTATCGGCTGGCGCAGTATCAATATGGATAGCACGGGGATGCCGACGGGATGGAAGCCCAACGGGATGCGGTTTGAGGTGGCCACATCGGCCTATCCTCTCTATGCGGGATTACGGGCGGCGATCGCCACCCACAGCAAATGGGGAACCGCCCAAGAACGCGCCCTCCAAATCCAAAAAAATGCCGAATACCTTTGGCAAGGGCTTTCTCTTTTGCCCAAGGTGCAATGTTTACGCAGCACGCCTCCCGATGCGGGGTTAGTCTCATTCCGCCTCAAGGCAGACATTCCCCACAAGCAATTAGTCCAAGCGTTGGAACAACAGGGTTTTTATCTGCGCACGATTATCAGCCCCGACTGTGTGCGGGCCTGCGTCCATTACCTCACCCTCCCAGCAGAAATGGATCAACTGATCCGCGTCCTCGCCAGCCTCTAATATCCCCAACCCGATCAACCTCCTGCCATGACTCCTACATCACCCTCATGCCATGGCTCTGCCGTGGCATGGACTTTGGCGGCTCTGCCGCCTTCTGGGAGGCAGAGCCTCCCGTGGGGCATTACTTGGCAGAGCCAAGTAACGAGGAATTGGTTGGCCAATTAGGGTAAACCGAACCGAAAAATTCGGTTAAAAGGGATTTACAAATACAGTTTTTGCTGAACTTGTTCGCTACAATGCCGTCCAAACTCAATTATCCTCTTCGTTTGGAGTTTCGTTGTCATGGCCTACACCTTCGACATTGTTGGCGTTGCCCCGATCCTCACCGCCTTTGAATACCAATGCAAAGCCCAAGAACAGCCCCACCGCAGCAAAGCCTATCTGAGCAGCCCCCATTGCACCCTTGATGATTTGATCAAATCCACTGAATTGATTCCCGCCAAACCCGAATGGAATTGGGATGAGGTGATTCAGCGCATCGTTAACTTTTGGCTCAAACATGAAGACCGAGTGCGCTATTGGCAACAGGAACTCTCCCTAGCCGGCCGCGAAAACGTCATCGTGGCACGGGTGGCCAATGTGGAAAGTCTACGGTATGAATTTGAATCCCTCCTCAGTTGGGAAAATTGGGATTAGTTTCCCCTTGGATCGCGTTGTACCCTAGAGCGTTAGGATCAGCCTCGAAGCATTCGGGAGTTTGGTAGATGAGTGATGATTTTGCAGCGGTGCTAGGAAACTATGGCACAGCGATCGCCACGGTCAAAGCGCTAACCGGCAACGGTAAGCTGAAGCAAGAGATCACCCTCGTGCAGATTTTGACGCTGCTTAAACTGCGCGATCGCCTCGCCCATTGTTTAACCATTGACGATGCCCAAATCACCCCCGAACAGCTTGAGCGGATCATTCATTTAGATGCTCAACTGAAGGGTTTAGCCAATCCCATCGTCGATGCCTCCGCCCAACAGTCCGCCAGCCAATTTGCCGATTGGCGCAGTAGCTTCAACCCCCCAGAAACGGCTTGGTGGTGGTATTTGGATCAGCGAACGACGGTGAATCCTCACCCCTGGGAAGCCCTTGATTGGCTGTGGCGAGGGCTGACGGTGACGGGGTGGACGATTAATATTAGTCTGCTGGTGGATATCAGTTCGCGGTTTTTGATGGGAGGGGCCGGGGTTGCGGGGGCCTCGACGATTGTTTTTAGTAGCTTGTTAACGTTGCTCAAAGCCCGCAGCGAATTAACCACCGCAGGCCAAGAGGGCTTTGATAAGCTCCTGCGGACACTGAAAATTCCCCAATATTTCCATGATGAGGTGCGGGTGGGAACGACGCTGGTGCTGACCTTGGGGTTGGGGGGTTTGTGGTTTAGTTTGCCGATGATTGCCAATATTTATAACCGCACCGGGATGCGCTATGTGGCCCAGGGAGAAATTGCCACCGCCGAGCAACAGTATCAACGGGCGATCGCCATTGACCCCAACAATGTTAATGCCCATTACAATCTGGGCCGTCTTTACGAAAAAATCCAAGAGGTGGGCAAAGCCCGCACCCATTACCTGATTGCGATGCAGGGGAATGTGATCGAAGCCTATAACCGCATTGCCCGCCTTAATATCCAAGGGGGGGATTATCCAGAGGCGATCGCCCTGCTTCAAAAAGCCCTCACCCTCCCCCAGGAAAATTTTCCCGAAATCGATTATCAACTCTACACTTATTTAGGATGGGCAAGGCTAGAACAGGAACATTTAGAGGAAGCCTATACAAACTTAAATATCGCCATCCAAATTTCCCATCAGCCGGGAGTCCGTCCCTATATCGACTATCCTGCTTCGGCCCATTGTCTCCAAGCTCAGGTTTTAGAAGCCCAAGGGGAATCAGAAAAGGCACTAGAGCAATGGTTACGCTGTTGCCAACTGGGCAATCGCCTTAATCCTGATGAGGATACTTGGTTACACTGGGCCTACGAACGTTTGGGAGAGGACAAAGACCAATGCGCCATGCTATAAATCTGCTTTGGGGTTCCGTTGCGATGGCCCTCACTTGGGGAATGGCGATCGCCCCCGCTCAATCTCAATCTTTGGTAATTGTTTCCGAAAAACGGGGCAATGTTGAGATTCAACGGGGAGGGGGAACATTCCAACCCCTAGCACCAGGAGCACGGTTACAGGGAACGGATTTGATCCGAGTTGCTTCTGGGGGATCTGTAACCCTGCTCTGCGGTAATTTAGCGACCCAGCCGATTAATCGCCCCGGAACCTTTAGCGTCGTTCAACACTGCCCGATGGCGGCTCAAGCCAAATCCCGCCAAACGGATCGGGTGCGATCGCCCCAGGATAGCGAAAACCCCGCTATACCCTACCTCCTCAATCCCCGCAATGATGGGGTGATGCAATCGCTCACGCCGACGATTCGCTGGCACGATGTACCGGGGGTTACGGAATATACGGTGTATCTCCAAGGCCGAGGCTTGCCCACTCAAAGCTATCAGGTTCGCGGCAATACCTGGGTTTATGATCAGGAAACGCCCCTTCAGTACGGCCGCAGCTATCGGGTGACGATTGTCGCCCTAGGCACGGCCTGCGATCGCCCTGGGGCAACATCCCCTTGTCAGGCTAACTTTATGCTGCTCACTGAGGCCGAAGTAGCGGAAGCAGAGGCGAAAGTTGCGGCGTTAACGGCTTTGGATTTGCCGCCAGCGATCTATAACTTGTCCTTAGCGGAGATGTATGGGGAATATGAGCTTTATGGTGAAGGGATTGCGGTGTTAGAAAAGGCGATCGCCGCTGATACAGCCGTTCTTTCCACCTACATCACCCTTGCGGAATTCTATGAAGCCGTCAGCCGTTATCAAACAGCCCAAACCACCTATGAGCAGGCTTGGGCTATGGCTCAGGAAACCGAGGATGGTTTAGCAGCCGCTGCGATCGCGGCCACGTTGGGCGAACTCCATGATTTTTTAGGGGATCAAGGAGAGGCGATCGCCTGGTTGGAAAGGGCTGAAGCGGCTTACACCCAATTGGGGGATCAAGAAAGTGCCGCTGAAATTGCCGCCACGCTGGCGGAATTGCGCTCTCCTTAGATTCCATATTGTTGCCCACTTCTCAATCCTTCTCGGTCGATACCCAAACCGCTGTCCAAGGTTCCCCTCCCACTTCTAGCCCTCCGGTGGTGCTGTGGGCGGTGCAAATTTCCTCACCGTTGTTGTGGCTTAATTTCAAGGCGATTTCCCCCCGCATTGTATCGCGACAACAGAAGGTTAATCCGTCGTGGGTGGGGGCGCGGAGGGGTGTGCCGGGGTGGGTGGTGGTTCCCACAAGTTCGACATGGTAGCGATCGCCTTCCGCCCGCATTTCCCATCGACCCCAAGGGGCGATCGCCCAAGTCACCCGACTATTCCAGGGGGCAAACTCGTAAAATTGGCCCCGATAATGGATACCAATCAATGCCACGGTTTCCTCGGTGATCAACACCTGACGTTTCCCCCCTCCCGCTGTGAGGGCTAAATCCGGCTCATCGGTAAAACTATTACAATTCAGCCAAAACCAAGCCTTGGGGAACGATCGCCCCCAATTTTTTTCACTATAGGCGGGGGCCTGCTCCAGGTAATATTCCTGGCCGTTCCAATTAATTACACCATTGGCCAAACCGTGGGCCATGAGGATTTGCCAACCGGGATCAAAAATGGGGAGATGGGAGAGCCAACCCGCTGTAGCCTGTTGGGGTTCGTGGGGATTGCCCCAACCATAAAGGGGTTGGATTTGGTAATCCCAGCGGCAATAGAAGCCGGTGGCAGGGTCACGGATATAGCCTTGATGGTGATCCTCTGTAGCGGTGTAGCCTTCCCAACGGCGATCGCGGCGGTAATGGCTCAACTCCAGGCGATCCGCTGCGGCGGAAAACCCCACCACATCCGGTAAGGTGCGCCAGAGATAGCGATCGCCCGGCCCCAAAATCTGCGCCGCGCCGCCACTGTGGGCCTGCCCTCCCTGGGGGTCTTCAATGGAATACATAAACGCAAAACTTTCCCCCAATTGGGGCAATGTCACCCGATAGTACCAGCCTTCAAAAAACCGGCCAGGGAGCCAAGGGGTAAAGTGATAACCACTGTGGGGGGTTTGTAAATAGGGGGCCATAGTGCGCTCCAAAGATTGAGATTAATCGGCTGGTTGATCCAACTTTATCTTCCTGACAATTTCCCTGCTGGCTTCGTTGTGATGCTCACGATCCCCCCGGCTGCGCCGACCCCCTTAAAAAGGGGGTTAAATTTCAGAACGCTCAGAACCCCCCCTTTTCCAAGGGTCACGATCCCCCCGGCTGCGCCGCCCCCCTTAAAAAGGGGGTTAAATTTCAGAACGCTCAGAACCCCCCCTTTTCCAAGGGTCACGATCCCCCCGGCTGCGCCGACCCCCTTAAAAAGGGGGTTAAATCTCAGAACACTCAGAACCCCCCCTTTTTAAGGGGGGGCAGGGGGGGATCCTCCCCATGGTCACGCTTTCCCCAACACCTGAGCAAAGGCCGTTAAAAATCGCTCGACATTTTCCGGGTGACTATTGGCCCCCATCAACCCCACGCGCCACACCTTGCCCGCCAATTCCCCTAAACCATTGCCAATTTCTAAATTGTGCTCATTTAACAGCCGTTGCGTCACCGCTTTCGCATCCACGCCATCGGGAACCCGCACCGTGGTTAGGGTCGGTAAACGATGCTCTGGGGCCACATGGCAGGCGATACCCAGATCCGCCAACCCCGCCCAAAGGGCTTCGGCGTTGCGTTGATGGCGTTGCCAAGTGGCCTCTAATCCTTCAGCGACGATTAAACGCAGGGCTTCCCGGAAGGCATAGGTCAGATTAACCGGAGCAGTGTGGTGGTAAACCCTGGCGGATCCCCAATATTTGGCCAATAGAGAAGCATCAAGATACCAATTGGCCACCTTCGTTTGTCGCTGCTCCAACTTTGCTACAGCGCGGGGACTCATCGTAAAGGGGGAAATCCCCGGTAGGCAACTTAAGCCTTTTTGCCCGCAACTGTAGGCGAGATCCACTTGCCATTCATCGAGGAAAATCGGCACACCGCCCAAACTGGTAACGGTATCAATGATTAATAAACAGTCAAATTCGCGGCATAGTTCCCCCACCCCTTCTAAGGGTTGCCTGGCCCCCGTGGAGGTTTCCGCATGAACGAGGGCGAGGATTTGGGGGCGGTGCTCCTCCAGGGCGGCCCGGAGTTGCTCCAAACTAAACACATCGCCCCAAGGTTGATGAATGGTGCGCACATCCCCTTGATAGCGGCTGGCCATCTCCACGAGGCGATCGCCAAAATAGCCCATCACCCCGACGAGGACGCGATCGCCCGGCTCCACCACATTGGCTAAGGTCGCCTCCATGGCCGCCGAACCCGTCCCACTAATGGGGAACGTCATCGGGTTTTCCGTCTGCCACACATAGCGTAGGAGAATTTGCACCTCATCCATGAGGGCGAGATAGGCGGGGTCAAGGTGGCCAATGGGTTGACGGTTGAGGGCGGCAATCACCGCCGGGTCAGCATTGGAGGGGCCAGGCCCCATCAGCAACCGGGTGGGAAGATCAAGGGGGGGGAGGGGATGGGCAGGGGGAGCAATCATGGGAAAATTATCAACAGCGGCTACGGTCTCTATTATCCGGGCGATCGCCCCCTTCCCACCTGAAATCTCAGCAACTGTTCCAAACTCCCATGATTCCCCTGTAAAGTGGTGAAGAAAGATTGCATTACCCACCCACTGGCTCAAGACCCCCCTCAGGTTTGGGGCTGATCACCGCCCAAGCCTGGCCTTGCCAGTCGTTGAGCTTAGGATTCAACTCAATTATGAACAACCCAGATAACGCTCCCGTCGCATCTAAACCCTCCCGCGCTCAACCCATTCCCCCCCCCAGCGAACCGCGCCAATATCGGGCGATCGGCTTAGTCGAGGGGCGCTATATCCCCTCGGAAGAGCAACATACCAAGGGGACGCTCATGACCACAGATGGGGTGGAAGTAGATGCAGTCTTACTCGGTCGGGTGATCAGCCTGATTAAAAACCATCTCGATTTAGAGCAACCTCACCTTTGGGTTGTCTATCCCCGTACCCGACAGGAAGAGGAACAGCTTCATGTCCAAATTGCTGGGGTCTGGGAACCGGAAAAACTCGATCCCGATTTCACCCCAGAGGATGAAGCGGCGGCAGTAACCGAGCCAGCCAAGCCAGAAGCCGCCGAACCCGCTTTACCCATTGCCCCCCGTCCCCAACGCCCTGCCCTGGAGCCAGTGGAGCCAGAACCCCGTTGTGAAAATGGCTATTTTTCCGTGCGGGGGGAAGTGGTGTTTTGCGCCAAAGAAACGGAGTTGGTGATTGTCAAAATTCAGCAGGCCTCCCGGGATCCGGCGGAAAAACGCAAAAAATCCTTTAAGCTCCACCTGCGCGGCACATTGCCGGAAGAACGCCCCCTGCGCCATTTTTGGGATTTACACCTGATGCGCCAAGGGCAGCATTTGGTGATTCAGGAAGCCCATGATATGGGCTTTATGCCCAAACCCAAACCCCGCAAAAAATTTGATCAAAATCGTCGAGGCGGCTCCAGTAAGAGTTATTCCGCTCGACCGACGAAGCCGGTAAAGGCTAGCGGTGGCGAAGCTCCCGGCAGTCCCAGACCGACAAAACCGATTATCCGCAAGAAAAACCTGTCGAGTTAGAGTGGGAAGTAGGAAGAACAATCAACTTCACTCTTTCCTCTCTTCTCTATCCTCTTTCCTCCCCAGATTGTAGGGGCGAAAAATTTTTCGCCCTCAAAAAATTTTTCGCCCCCAAAAAATCTTTCGCCCCCAAATCAAAGTCCCTCTCCCTACTTGGGAGAGGGATTTAGGGTGAGGGCCTATTGGGCGGGGGGGATGCTGATATCTAGGGCTGCGACCTCGCTGCCCAAATTCGCTAAGGGGGGATCGATCGCCCCGCTATTCCCCACCACCAACGTTGTTAACTGTTCCGGCTTCAAGTATTTTGCCGCTGCTTGGAGGATGTCTGCTGCGGTGGTGTTTTGGATTTCTCGTTGATAGCTGAAGATGAAATCGGCGGGATAGCCATAGTATTCATAGCGCATCAGCCGCGAGAGGGTTTGGCCGGGGGATTGGAAGTTAAACACGAAGGAATTGAGGATTGATTCCTTGGCATAGTCCAGTTCCGCTGGGGTGATGGGGTTGGTGCGGATGCGATCGATTTCCCGGCGGAGGGATTCAATAAAGGGAACGGTGGCCTCAGAACGGGTTTGCCCCCCAGCGATGAACAGGCCCGGATAGTCAAAGCGGGGACTCCAATAGCCATAGACGGAATAGGCTAACCCTTGGCGCGATCGCAACTCATTAAAGAACCGACCCCCAAACCCATTTAACACCCCATTCATTAAACTCAAGGCTGCATAATCGGGATCACTGAGTTGCCCCCCAAGATGGCCTAAATAAATGTAACTTTGGGTGAGTTGGGGCTGTTCGATAAAGAACGTTCCCCCTAAAGTGGCTGGCTCTACCGTTGGCAGCGCAGGCAGAGGGGGAGCGGCGGCCTGTTGCCAATCCCCAAAGGCTTCAGCGAGCAAAGCCTTCATCTGCCGGGGTTCAAAATCCCCCACAATCCCCAACAGCATTTGTTCGGGCCGGAAGGATTGCTGATAGAACTGGATTAAATCTTCCCGGTCAATATTGGCCAGGGTTTTGTATTCCACCGAACGGGCGTAGGGATGCTCCGGGCCATAGATGCGTTTGGAAAATTCGCGGCTGGCGATGTCGTCGGGGTCATCATTGCGACGGGCGATCGCCCCCCCCAATTGCTGTTTCGCCAAATCCAACTGATCCACCCGAAAAGCCGGTTTTTGCAGCACTTCCGCAAATAAATTCAGCACATCAGGGAGATCATCGGTCAAACTCTCAAAGCTAGCACTCCCGGCAGCATCGCCAATGTCCGTTTCCACAGAAGCCGCCCGTTGTTCGAGAAACTGATTAATCTCATCGGGGGTGCGCTCCACTGTGCCGCCACTGCGCAACACCGTCCCCGTTAAGCTGGCTAAACCCACCTGCGCCGCCGGTTCAAGGCGGCCGCCAGTGCGAAAGCTGGCTTGGCCGGAAACCAAGGGCAATTCATGGTTTTCCATTAAATAGACCACAATGCCATTGGGCAGGGTGTAGCGCTCATAATTGGGCATTTCCACCGCCCGCAGGGGGGGAAACTCCAACTCCGTATAGTGGCGCGCCGTGGCCGCAGACACCATCGGCGCGGCAAGTAACACAAACAGCAGGGAACCGACCAGGAGGATCATTGCCCGTAACCAGGGCAGAGGGCGGGAAAAACGGAAGTGAGGGGTTTGAGAGCGGTTCATCATTCTTCAGTGCGGATTAACTGGCCAACGGTTTTGTTTTCGGGGCGGAATGTGGCGCGGGCAATGCGCTGAATATCCGCTGGGGTGACGGCTTCAATTTTGGTTAACTGATCAAACAGGTTGCGCCAACTGCCGGTTTTCCCCTGGTATTCGGCCAAAAGCCGGGCCATGCCGCCATTGGAAGCGAGCGATCGCAATAACCCTGCCTTAGCCTGGTTTTTGACCCGCTCCAATTCCTCCGCTGTCACCCGCTCCCGTTTGAGCCGTTCAATTTCCCCATGGAGGGCAGTGGCCACTTGATCCAACTCCACCCCAGGCGCGGTGAGAGCATAGAACAGGATCAGGTTGGGGAATTTATCCCCCGGAAAACCGCCATAACCGGCGGCCCCCAAGGCGAGGCGCTTTTCTTCCACAAGGGATTTATAAAGGCGGGAGGTGCGGCCTGAACTGAGGATGCTGGACATCAGATCGTAGGCCATGCTGTCGGGGTGCATTCCGTTGGGGCGATGGTAGCCTTCGAGATACCAAGGTTCGGAATCGAGGCGAAGAGTGACGGAACGGGGCGCAGTTTGGGGCGGCTCCACCAATTGCACCTGAGGGGGGGCAGGTTTGGCGGCATAGCGGCCAAAATAGATTTCAGCAAATTGCCGGACTTGGGCGGGATCAACATCGCCCACAATGGCAATGGTGAGGTTGTTGGGGACGTAGTAGAGATCAAAAAAGTCTTGGACGTTTTGCCGGGTAAGGTTGCGAATATCTTCGTTGTAGCCAATGACGGGCCGGCGGTAGGGGTGGACTTTAAAGGCGGCATCGAGGAAGACTTCCACCATTTGACCGATGGGGGAATTATCGGTGCGCCACCGCCGTTCTTCTAAAATCACCTGTTGCTCTTCAAAAAATTCTCGAAACACCGGGTCTAAAAACCGCTCGGATTCGAGGGACATCCACAGTTCGAGCTTATTGGCGGGGAGGCTGTAGGTGTAGAGGGTATAGTCCGCAGAAGTGGCGGCATTGAGGCCCACCCCCCCGGCCTGTTCGACGATTTGACCGAATTGATTTTGAATGGCGATCGCCGCTGCTTCCTGTTGCAGGTTTTGAAATTCGGCATCCAGGGCTTCCGCTTTGGCCGTATCTCCGGCGGCTTGGGCGGCTTTGCGTTGCTCAAACAGTTGATCAAGGCGATCCAACAAGGGGGCTTCCTGTGCGTAATCCCTTGTGCCGATCTGGGTCGTGCCTTTAAAGGCCAAATGTTCGAGGAAGTGGGCCACGCCGGTTTGACCGTCCGGCTCATCGGCTCCCCCCACATCGGCATAGGTGGCGAAGGAAACCACCGGAGCCTCATGGCGTTCAAGGACGACGAATTTTAAACCGTTATCGAGGGTGAACTCAGTAATATGATTGGCCACCCGGTCAATGTAGGGCTGCATCGTTGACCGAGAGGCGGTGAACTGGGCCGCTGCGCTGGCGGGAAATAGACACCACAGGGCCATGATCAGGCTCAGACAAAGGGCAAGGGTGGAACGGGGCGATCTCAACAGGGGCATAGCTGATCGAGCAGTGCTTGGCTAAAAAACATTATCAACCACTATAACGATCCTGAAGGGGTATCTCATCGGGAACGGGCTAGAGGCCGTCGGGGCGAAAAATTTTTCGCCCTCCACCCCGATCAGCATTTTTGCTCATGAACTCTAATCCTGATCCCGCCCACCGCTGGGCAATTTGCAATCTGGGACACTACGATGATCGGCAAAACCCCTTAGGGTGGGGGCGTGATTTTTCAATGGTGCTATGAATCCAGAGGTTGAACCAATACCCAATCCGCTGCCTGAGGATAATGCTTGGGCGAAATTTTTTAAATTTGCAGAACTGAAAACCGATACCCGGACGGAGGCGATCGCCGGGATCACGACATTTTTCACGATGGCCTATATTTTGGTCGTTAACCCGGTGATCCTCTCCAATGCAATTTTCCTTGAAACCAGTGGGGATCTGTTTGGGGAAATTGCCATCGCCACGGCGTTATCAGCGGCGATCGCCACACTGATTATGGGGCTATACGGGAATTTTCCCTTTGCCCTTGCCCCTGGTATGGGGTTAAACGCCTACTTTGCCTTTTCCGTTGTCATTGGCCTAGGGATTGATTGGCGAGTGGCTTTAGGGGCGATTTTCATTGAGGGGATTATCTTTATTATCCTCACCTTAACCAACGTGCGCACCCAAATCGTCAACGCCATCCCCGAATGTATTAAACACGCCACCGCCGCCGGAATTGGCTTGTTTATCGCCTATATCGCCCTATCGGGGAATCCTGAAACCGGCGGCGCGGGGCTAATTATCCCCTACGAAGCGACGATCACCACGTTGGGGAATTTAGGAAATCCGAAAACCTTAATGGCGATCGCCGGTATCCTGATCACCGCCGCCTTCGTCGCCCGCCGCATCAAAGGCGCATTACTCTGGGGCATCCTGGCGACGGCGATCCTCGGCTGGATTTTGGGCATTGCCCAACCCCCAACGGGATTAGTTGCCCTCCCCCCCTTACCCGTCGATCTGTTTGGCCAAGCCTTCATCGGTTTAGGCCAAATGGGCAGCGTCAACATCGGGCAATTGTTAATGGTGATTTTTGTCTTCCTGTTTGTCGATCTGTTTGATACCGTCGGCACATTAACCGGCTTAGGCATGAAGGCCGGCTATATTACCGAACAGGGGGAATTCCCCAATGTGGATCGGGCCTTCATGGCCGATGCGATCGGCACCACCGCCGGAGCGGTGTTGGGAACCTCCACCGTCACCAGCTATATTGAATCAGCGGCCGGTGTAGCGGAAGGGGGCCGTAGCGGCTTTACCGCCGTCACAACAGCGGGTTTATTCCTACTCTCGATCTTCTTCATTCCCCTGTTAGAAGCAATCCCCGGCTTTGCCACCGCCCCCGCCTTAGTGATTGTCGGGGTCTTAATGGCCAGTAGTTTAGGGCGAATCCGTTGGGATGATCCCGCCGAATCGATCCCTTCTTTCCTCACCATCTTAATCATGCCCCTCAGCTATTCCATCGCCGAAGGGTTAGCCGTGGGATTAATTACCTACCCCCTGATCAAAGCCTTTCAAGGCAAATTCCACGAAACCAAAGTGGCAATGTGGGTGTTGGCGGTGTTATTTGTGGTGAAATTTGCGATCGCCTAATTCCCCCTTTCAATCCGCTCCACCCAAAAAGGGGGATTGACCCATCTGATCAATCCCCCTCATTTTTGCTTGAAACCCGTAGGGGCGTTGGCGTAAGTCTGCCGGAGGCACAAAAATCTTTCGCCCCTGCTCAATTAACCTAAATCGAGATCAACCGTCGGGTTCTCCTCCAATTGAGGCAATGGTTCCGCCGGATAGCCCTGCTTTTCCCGGACAAAGGCTAAACCCGCTTGGAGAGCCGTGAGGCGATCGCTCATCCAGTGGTGATCCGGAATTAACCCCGAAATCCCCAATTTTTCCAAGCGACTTTTCACCTTACCCGTTGCCCCCACCACAAACACCTGACGATCCAGGTCAATGGCCTCCTGAATCGAGTTTTCAATGGCCAAGGAAGAAGTAACGCCCAACACCGGCACTTCTGCCAAATCCACAATCAACACATCGTAATTGCTAATCGCATTATGTTCGCGAGAAATGGCTTTCGCCACCCCGAAAATCATCGGCCCGCTTAAATGGAACAGCAACACCCGGCCATTGGCTAAATCCAAGACCTGCTTTTCTCCATCGCTTAACAAAATCTGATCATCATTATCGGTAATCGCCTTCACTGACTTAGATTGCAATTCATCCAACCGTTCAATGGTGAGAATATTGGCGATAAACACCCCTACACCCACCGCTACCATCAGGTCAACCAAAACCGTCAGTAAAACGACACTGTAGACAATACCCGCCGCTTTCCAGGAAATTTTATGCACCCGTTGGAGGAAGCCCCAATCAATGATATTAAACCCAACCTTGAGAATAATCGCCGCCAGTACCGTTAAAGGAATCCCCGTTGTTAAGGGAGCCGCCCACAACACCACCACCAGCAAAATCAGGGCGCGGACAATCCCCGCCAAGGCAGTTTTTGCACCGGCTTGGATATTAACCACCGTCGGCGTTGTCGCTCCAGAACCGGCAATCCCACCACATAAACCCGTGATTAAATTGGCAATGCCCTGACCCACCAATTCTTTATTGGATTTATGCTCTGTGCGGGTCAAGCTATCCGCAACAACACAGGTTAATAAACAGTCAATACAACCAATCACGCCCAAAACAATCCCGTTGACAAACATCAACCGGATATTTTCCATTGTGAACGTGGGAACTTGGAAGTTAGGTAAACCCGCTTTAATGTCCCCTAACATGCCAATGGTGCGAATTTCTACGTTCCCGTTTAACAGAATTAGCCCCAAACCAGTACCCACCAAGAGAGCCGTTAATTGTGGGGGAACAAACTTTTTCCAAGCACGGGGATAGCAGAAGAGGATCACAAGGGTAATCGTGCCTAAGATCGCTTCGGGCGGGTTTAAGTTGGCGATCAACGTGGGCAGATTTTGCAGTACGCCCAATGCCCCGCCTTTGGGCGTGGCTTCACCAAGAAAGGGCCCAATTTGCAGCAGAATCAGAATGATCCCGATGCCACTCATAAAGCCAGAGATGACGTTATAGGGCAACATCGTGATGTATTTGCCCAACTTCAGGAGGCCAAACAGGATTTGAAAGATCCCCGCCATCATGATTACGGTGAAGGCCATGGCCAGGCCTTTTTCAGGGTCTCTAGCGACCAATTCAGTAATCACCGCTGTGACGATGACGGTCATCGGGCCGGTGGGTTCAGAAATGAGGGTGGGCGCACCGCCAAAGAGGGCGGCAAAGAAACCGACGAGGACAGCCCCCCAAAGGCCAGCGGCGGCTCCGGCTCCGGAGGCAATGCCGAAGGCGAGGGCCATGGGAAGGGCAACAACAGCAGCGGTTAAGCCGCCGAATAAATCCCCCTTCAAATTCCGAAAATGGATTTGGTTGGTGATTTGCATGGTGGATTGATAAGAAAAACTTGTAGTTTTGTTAAGTTGATGAGATTAACATACCGCAAGAATGGAACGAGATTCACAAGAATTTCTAACGATGGGATGGAATCCGGTTGTCTCGTTGATCGGCGTAGGGGATTGGTGGGGATGCGTTGGCCAAACCCCGATCCGCCAAGAACTAAAGTTCTTGGCTCAGAGTGAAAGTGGGCTAGAGCTTACGAAAATAGTGCGGGAGTCTTAGAGCAACGTCAATTTATTGCGGGGATGAAAGACGACACGAGCGACTTTAGTCGCCCTCCTTGGGCCAGTCGTGTTGTGGTGATTATATTGTATTTCAAACGTCCAGGAACTATCACAAGGCTAAAAACCGACAGGCCTGGAAGCATTTAAGGGTAAGCAGGCAGCGTAATGAGTGGGCGGATTGCCTACTGCGTCATCCAATCTAACGATT
>NZ_JAYGHW010000012.1:0-53277 GCF_034932185.1 Spirulina sp. CCNP1310
GGGCCTACGACTTCGTATCCCAAGAGATTCGCGCCGCCGAAGACCCTGAGTTTGAGACGTTCTACACGAAGAACATTCTCTTAAACGAAGGGATGCGGGCCTGGATGGCTCCCCAAGATCAACCCCATGAGCGGTTTATCTTCCCTGAAGAAGTGCTACCTCGCGGTAACGCCCTCTAGGTGATTCTCGCCCTGAGCCTTCTCTCTGTATCCAAACCCCCCTGAACCCAGGGGGGTTTCTCGTATTCACAAATCTGCTCGTAGGGGCGAAAAATTTTTCGCCCCTACACCCATCAATTCCCCAACCGGATTCCCGAGCAAAAATCTGTTGGCAGGGCTTGCCAGTTTTAAAAAATGTGTTATGCTACACGCAGATTACATTTAACCTAAAGCCGATAGGACACAGGAGGTGATGCCCATGATTGAGAGTAGTAAAACCATGGGTCTTCATGCGAGTTATCGCTGGCTGTGCGCTGGGGCCGTTCTTTAAGCTACCCGTGCTTGCATTGGATTAAGCTGGAGTTCCTTCCAGCAGTCGAGCGATCGCTTTGAAGACCCGACTAGACCGCCCCCACCAGGATGTGACAGAATCATCCGGTGGGGGCGGATAGTTTTTGTCCCTATTTTGTAGAATTTCAGGTTTTTCTATGGCAAAGCTTTTTGAAGACCCGACTCAACCACCCCTACCACCAGGATGTGACAGAATCATGCGGTAAGGGCAGATAATTTTTAGCCCCCATTGTTCACAATCATAGGTATTTTCCATGGCAAAACTTTTAACCACGGTTGAAGTAACCGCAAGCATGGCCCAATGCCCCCATTGGCAATTGGCGGGCAATGCCATTGTCCGCGAGTTGAAGTTTAAGGGGTTTGTGGAGGCGATCGCCTTTGTTAACCAATTGGTGGAACCCGCAGAGGCCGCTGGCCACCATCCCGATCTGGCCATTTCCTACAATCGGGTGACGATTACCCTCTCTACCCATGATGCTGGTGGGTTAACCGCCAACGATTTTGCCTTAGCTCAGGTCATTGATGTGATCGCCTCTGCTTGAAGGCCACCGGATCAGCACTTGGCCTTAAGGCTACAGTTCCCGAAAAATGCTCAAGGCTTCGATGTCTTGGCTTTGGTCTGCCAAGTTGGTGGCGAGGCGATCGCAAACAATGTCACAAATGTGGAAAATGCTAGGGTCAGCAATCCTGTAGTACACGGTCACGCCTTGGGGTTGGCGGTACACCATGCCCAACTGGGTTAACACCTTGAGATGCTTCGAGACATTCGCCTGCCCTAAGCCTGTGGACTCAATGATTTCCGTGACATTTTTCTCTCCAGACTTGAGGGCGCAGAGAATTTGCAGCCGACTCACTTCCGAGAGCACTTTGAAATATTCGGCAACCCGGCCCAGAACTGTGGAAGAGTTACGGCAGTTGTTCATTGCGTCTAATTTGTTCATATTGCTTCAAAAAGTTTAGCCTGTTTAGTGTCACATCATATTACTATATGATAATATGTTCAGTATATCGCAACCCAGAGGTTATCCCCGATGATTTTTCGTCAACTCTTTGATCCTGAAACCAGTACCTATACTTATCTGATCGCCGATCCCGAAACCAAAGAAGCCATTTTCGTTGATCCGGTCATTGAGCAAGTGGATCGGGATTGGCAACTGCTTCAAGAATTGGGCTTGACTCTACGCTACTGCTTTGAAACCCATATCCATGCTGACCACATCACCGGAACAGGCAAACTCCGGGAAAAAACCGGTTGCTCTGGGGTGGCCCCCAAGGAATCCGGCGTGGTTTGTGCGGATATTGGCTGTAGTGATGGCGATCGCTTCACCATTGGGGCGATTACGGTGGAGGCGATCGCTACCCCCGGCCATACCCATTGTGATATCACCTACCTCGTCAACGGTACACATTTACTCACTGGCGATAGCCTCTTCATCCGAGGTTGCGGCCGCACCGATTTCCAAAGCGGCAGTGCCGCAGCCCTCTACGACTCCATCACCGAAAAACTCTTCACCCTTCCTGATCACATCTGGGTCTATCCCGGCCATGACTATCGCGGTCAAACCGTCTCTACCATTGGGGAAGAAAAACAGTACAATCCTCGCCTCGCTGGGCAAAGCAAAACCGCCTTTGTAGAATTAATGGGCAGCCTCAACCTGCCTAATCCGAAAAAAATCATGGAAGCCGTCCCCGCCAACCAACATTGTGGTCAAAAAGTCTAGGCTTCTTTGTCACAATCATCCACCCGCTATCCGTTAGCAGCACAATCTCCACTTATTTATCCTTCAAAACGAATCATGACGACTCAAACCGAAATTCAAGCGATCGCCCCCAAAACCCTCAAACAATGGCTTGAGCAAGGGCAAGTGACCCTCGTCGATGTCCGCGAACCCTCCGAATATGCCGGTGAACGCATCCCCGGAGCGCACCGCGTTTCCTTGTCCAGTTTTGACCCTGCCCAAATCCCCACCGAAGCAGATAAAACCCTCATCCTCTATTGCGAAAGCGGTAGCCGCTCCAGTCAAGCTGCCCGCCGCATGATCATCGCCGGTTATGAATCCGTGATTCACCTCGAAGGCGGCATGAATGCCTGGAAACAAGCAGGCTTCCTCACCCAAGTCAACAAAAATGCCCCGATTAGCATCATGCGCCAAGTGCAAATTATTGCTGGCACACTCATCCTCACCGGCACATTGTTAGGGGCCTTTGTTAACCCGGCATTTCTCTTCCTCAGCGGTTTCGTCGGGGCCGGGTTGACCTTTGCCGGTGTATCCGGAACCTGCGCCATGGCCATGTTACTCGCCAAACTCCCCTACAACCAACAGGGTTAACCGAGAATAAACGTTAAAGGTGGTAGGGGCGAAAAATTTTTCGCCTCTACGCTCATCAGATCCGCATCAGATCCCGCATATCTGAATCAAAAACCGAGCCAAAGATTTTCTTTGGCTCGGTTTGCTGATTAGGAATCGAAACTAACGGCTGGGTAAGAACGCCATCGGATTCGTTGCACCACTGCCCGCAGGGTGAACTTCAAAGTGGAGGTGGGGGCCGGTGCTGAAGCCCGTGCTGCCCATCAGAGCAATTTGTTGACCCTGTTCAACGCGATCGCCAGTACGCACCAAAACGCGACTGTGGTGAGCATAGAGGGTGATACTGCCATCAGCATGGCGAATCCGCACCCAGTTGCCATAACCGCCATTATTCCAACCGGCAGAAATCACTTCCCCAGACGCAGCCGCATAAATGGGGGTTCCGGTGGGAGCCGCGATATCAATCCCCCGGTGCATCCGTCCCCAACGGGGGCCATAACCAGAGGTCAGCGTCCCGCGAGCAGGCCAGATAAAGCCGTTAAACTCTTGGGGGCGATCGGGAAGATACTGATCACGCTCTTGCAGGGGCGGAATTTGGGGTTCCACACTCTGACCAGCGGGCAATTGCAGCAAGCGGTTATAGCCTTGGCTGGGGATGGGGGCAGCGGCTACCACATCAGCAGCAGAGGCGATCATACCCGGTTCAGCCCCTTGGACATTTGCAGTGCCGGGCTTGCGCAGTTCTTGCTGACGCTGCCATTCCGGTGAGGCTTGCTGCCCTTGGATTGGATTGGCATCGGTGACAGCGGGAGCTTGTACCGTTGGCCGCTCCACTGCTTGGCGAGTCCGGGCCTGTTGAGCGCGGTACTCTTCACGCATTTGCATGATTTCTTCCTTCAGACGATCAATCCGACCATCACCACTGCTGCTCGCCACAGGAGCCGCTAAAATCGGCGTGCTTTGGGCAATTTCTTGGGTCGGGGTAGCGGCGGGGACGGTATTCACCGACTGGGTTGCCACCTCAGGCGTTAGGGCTGGGGTAACGGCTTCGGCAGGAATAATCAGTTCTTGATTAATTTGTAAGGTGCGCGGATCACGAATGTCGTTGCTGGCGAGCAGGGTTTCAACGGAAATTTGATAACGTTCCGCCAGTTGACCGGGAGTTTCACCGGGTTGAACCTTGTGGATCAAGGTTGAGGTTTGAGGCGATGTAACCTCGGGTTGTTCAACGGGGGTAGGGGCAAGATTGACTGCTGCTTCGATTTCTTCGATTTCAGGGGCAGAAGCTTCGACAGTGGGAAGGACAGGATTGGATTCTTCTGTCGGGATGACCACGGCAACCTGCACAGGCTCCGGTGTCGCCACAATCGCTTCAGACTCAAGGGCCGTTGTGGGAATCGCAATGGTTTGGCCGATGGCTAAAATTGCTTCTTTATCGAGATCATTGGTGGCAGCAATGACTTCGGTTGGCACGTTATAGGATTGGGAAAGGTCCCAAAGGGTTTCGCCATCACGGATTTGATGTTCGACCAGAGCGGGTTCGGCGGCGATCGCCTCTTCCCCCTGACTGACAAGCATAACACCGGCGGTTGCCCCCATGGACAGAGCAGCGATTCCTAGCATAGTTGCACTAGCACGGCGAGCAGAGTCGCTAGAATTCACTTTCTTGGGATTTAAGTCTTTCTTTTCCAACATTTCTCGTGAGCGATTTGAATGGGGAGGAACAGATTGGACGTTTTGTGTGAGTGAGCGTTTCAAAAACGACCTCCTGGACATTGGTAATAGTGTGACCTTTGGTGATACAGACTGTGTGAGGTCTGTTCAAGAATCTCACCGTATCCCTGTGACAGTGATCACTGAATCCTGACGAAGGGCATGACGTAGGTAAGATTACTCTGCTTTGCCAAAATAGACAAGAGACAACTTGAATTTTGGAGGGGGCAGTCGTCTGAACTGTAGAGGAGTTCTTCAGTTGAGACGATTAAACCGGAAAGGTTGTTCAAACCAATTGAAGTGTAATCTAAGCGAACTTTGTCCGAACGACAAGCCCAAGGAATCACGGTCAAAACGGCTCGTTGCAAAAATTTAGCATTGCTCAATTGGCTCTTGAAATCGCTGAAGTCCTGATCTGGTATAGCGTTTATTGATTAAATCTCCAGTGTTACCCCCATAAGATTCACAAGTTTTCTCTCTATCCATATTGGGGATAAGTTGATAGGAATTTCTTATCAAATTCTTAAGATCTCGTAGCCTAAGTCACTAAATGCGGCGTTAAATCCCCCTTTCATTGCCCTGGATTGTCTATCTCTGGCATTAATTTTCAGCCGTCCCCTACCTGAATTCGCCGCCCTCTTTTCACTTCTATCTCAATTTCTGAACATCTATTGAAGCCGGGCCAGAGGGGTCGATAACCGTGGCTTAAGCAGTAAGCCTAGGGTTGATGGTAATGAGGGTGTTGACAAGGGGGATCTTCCTTGGGGGCGATCGCCCCTGGCCAGAATCCCCGTATTCATAAACACTGTTTAGGAATATATGCCCCTAACGGGGTGGAAGTTGGGGATAGCCCAACTGGCGGCGGCTTTCAAATAACCCCACCGCCACACTCACCGATAAGTTTAAACTCCGTACCGCTGGCTGGCCCATGGGGATATAGACCGTAGCATCACAGGCGGCCAGGACATCCGCCGGTAATCCTTGGGTTTCACAGCCAAATAATAGCCAGTCCTGCTCTTGATACTGCCAAGCGAAATGACTACAGGTTCCCGTCACGCTAAAGCCGATTTTACGCCCGCCTTGGGCTGCACAAACCTGGTAAAACGTATCAATATCTTCATGGCAATGAAGTTTGACATGGGGCCAATAGTCTAATCCCGCCCGTTTTAGGTAGCGATCGCTCAGTTCAAAGCCCAAGGGCTGAACCAAGTGTAGCTCTGTGTTTGTGGCGGCACAGGTGCGGGCAATATTACCTGTATTGGGGGGGATTTCCGGATGAACTAAAACGACCTTGGGCATTAATATCACTAGAATGCGATAAATAGATTGTGTTTTACCCCCCAGATCTATCGATTCGTTTTGCTGATAGCTGGGGGGGAGCGGCGATTGATTAGTTATTGTGAAGTATTGTAAAGAGGGCGCGAAATGGCGGCAAATCCAGACCCAGTAAGGGTTACGCCACCATTTCGATACAGAGCTTGTCTTGGAGTTCTTGCTCGGCCTGAACCATTGTTCCGATCGCCCCTTGGAGAATTTGCTGGGGTGTTAACCCCTGCTCATACTGTTGCAGCCATTGTTGAGCTTCATTGCCTTGGCTGAGAATTTTATGGAGGGGGGAAAGGAAACAGCCAAAACTATGGTGTTTCGCCACGGGCCAAAGTTGGCCGTAAAGTTCTTCAATCCAAGCCGCAGCGGTGAGTTCTCGGCCATCCTGCCAATGCTGCACGGTGGCCCCAAGGCTATGGCGGGCGATCGCCTGTTCATTGGCGGCGGTGAGGGTGAGCAATTCATCGGGGGTCAGTTCGCTTTGGGTGAGGGGGTCAAGGCGAGGATCTTCGAGCATTTGGATCAGCCGCGCTTCTAAAAAAGCGACAATCGCCAATAGCGCAATCGGGTTACTCACCAGATCACAGATCCGCAGTTCGAGACGATTGAGGGTGTAGGGACGGCGATCGCCATTGGGGCGCACCGAAACCCACAGATGGCGCACATTTTGCATCGTCCCCAGCACTAACTGCTCCTCAGTCCATTGAATGAAATGCTGATGACTACTAAACAGTGGCACATGGGCAGGGGTTTGGGGAAAGACGCTCCAGCGGCTGGAGTGGGAGCCGGTGGGCTGGCCATCTAAAAAGGGTGAGGAAGCACTTAAGGCTAAATATAAAGGAGCCTCCAGGCGAATCAACCGACAAGCCCGCATTAACTGTTCCGGATCGGCAATGCCGATATTAATATGGACGCTGGCCGTCACCACCGTTGTATGGTAGGTCTGCTCAATATAGCTGTGGTAGGGATTATCCGGGTCAGAACGGAAAAAACGGCTCGTATCCCCCAAGCTCAGGGTACTTCCCGGCATTAAGGTATAGTCCCCCAAGGTTTTCACATAGTCCCGCAAGCGCTGGCGGGGCCGCACCAAAGCACAGAGGAGGCGATCGTAGCCCGTGAAAGGGGCCGTCGTATATTCAACATTGCGACTATCCGGTTCCCGGACAAACCCGGTGAGATCCCGCACAATCTGATCAGAAAGTCCCACAATCGTTCCGTCGGGATGGCCGGTGTAGAGTTCAATTTCACAACCTTTTGAGAGCAGCACCTTCGGTTCTTTCCTCCATCGGGGGATCAATAGCTATCTCTCCATTTTAGGGGTTAGATTCTCCTCTTCCCCTGTAACAAAGGGATACAATGTGCGCGATCGCACGGAAGTAATCCCCGTCATCTTGCGTACAATGAAAGCCTGTCGTCCCCTAGGGGGACTCAGAACGCCTCTGGTTCGTGACCTTGGAACCTCTGGGTGAGCAATCCATTCAAACCCGATTAACCTCACCGAAGGGTCACAAGGGAGAAATTTCTGACTTTTTCCCTTGGGTTCTGCCCTCGATCTGCAATTCCTGCAATCCATCAGTCCCTTTCCTCCCGTCACTCATAAAAATTGTGCGTGCTTTTTTTACTTCTCTCCGTTCAACACTGCTCATTTTTGGTCTAGCTTGCAGTGGAATCTTGCTCGCTGCTCCGGCCCTAGGGACTGAATTACTTCGGCTCCAAGCCGGCCCCATGGAGCGCACCCTAACGCTGAAGGATCTCGAACAGTTTGCCGCCACCGGAAAACTGCCCCCCACGTTGCAAGAGTTTGCCCCCCTGATCACCGGAGAACTCCAAGCCCTGCTCAATCAAACCTTTGAAATTGATCGTCAAATTGCTGATCGCTTCCTTCAGGATTTGCTCAAAACCCGTGACGGCCAAACCTTGATGGCCCAACTGCAACAAGCGATCCCCCACAGTAGCAGCCACGATCTCCAGTTCGCGATGTATGAAACCCTCAACGCGGCGGAAAAAATTACCCCGTTGACGATCCTGGCTCACTATCCCCAACAGGAATTAACCATCGATCTGATCATGGCGGGTCGGCTAGCGCTCCAACTGCGTCGGGCGGATCTCCACAGCCAAATCCTCAGTCCGGTGTTAGCAGAGCAGCTACGGGTGAAATCCAGCCGCAGCCCCTTGCCCCGCCCCAGTTTTGACCCCAGCCAATTGGGGCCGTTACCTGTGCGCCATCGCAATTTGGTGTTTGAGGATCGCAGCCGCCGCCGACGCATTTCGGTGGATTTCTACCACAGTCACCAAGCCCAGGGGCCGCTGATTGTCCTCTCCCATGGCTTTGCCGCTGACCGGCGGTTTATGGCCTACTTGGGGGAACATCTCGCCTCCTACGGTTTTACGGTGGTGGCCCTAGAGCATCCCGGCAGCAATATTGATTTATTGGCGAAGATTTCCCTGAATCGGGAGCCGGGGGAGGTGTTGGCGGCTCAGGAATTTATCGATCGCCCCCTGGATATTCAATTCCTCCTCAATGAAATTGAACGGCGTAAGACCCAATGGCCCAATACGGGGAAGTTGTTTAATACCGATCAGGTGGTGGTGGTGGGCCATTCCTTGGGGGGATATACGGCCCTGGCTTTAGCGGGGGGGGAGTTGGATCTGCCCGCCCTGCGGTCTTTTTGTCAAAAAAGTAGCCCCATTGGGCGATCGCCCGCCGATTGGCTCCAATGCTCGGCAGCCAAACTGCCCTACACAACGTTAAATTTTCGCGATCGCCGCATCATCCAAGCCGTGGCCCTCAACCCTGTGGTCGGCCATCTCTTTGGAGCAAAGGGCATCAGTAAGGTGATGGTTCCGGTGATGATGTTTAGTCATAACCACGATGCGGTGGCCCCGATTTTGGAGCATCAACTGCAACCCTTTCGGGAGCTAACCGTTAATAAATCCCTGATTGCCATTTTGGGCGCGACCCACATGAGCATCACCGATGAAAGCAACAGCAACAGCACCATGGCCCAAAGTACGCTGGTGCGGGAAGTGATGGGGCTAGATGCAGCACCTGTGCGGGCATTGGTGAAGGGGTTAATTTTATCCCTGGTGCAGCAACACACCGAGAAGGCGGACATTTACCGCCCTTTCCTCAGTGCGGCCTATGTGGAATCCCGCTCTACGCCGGAATTTACCATGCGGTTGACGCGGGAACTGCCGCCGGAGGTGAACCGCTGGATGGAGGCGTTGCTGTTGCCCAGTTTAGTCCCGGATGCCACCCGTTCGGTTTGGTTCAATCTTAATCAGCGCTGGGTGGCCCTCCAGCACCGCCTGCGGCCACCCCGTTCCTGTCGGGGGCAGTTGGATCGGATTTTTAATCAACTCCTGAGTTAGGCTCCAAGGCAGAATTGGATCACGATTTGCGAATCTTGGTGATCAAGAGTTTGGTATTGATCCGGAAAATCCTTTGCTTTCTCCCTTGGATTTCGCAGTGTGATCGCCTATATTGATTGGTTTGTGAAAAGAATTGAGGGGATTATGGTGCGCTTGCTTCAGACCATCGCCGGACTACGGGCCTATCTTGAACAAGAGAGCCAGGGTAAAACCGTGGGCCTGGTGCCCACAATGGGGGCATTGCATCAAGGTCATGGGCGGCTGATGGAAGCGGCCCGGGCGGAAAATGAGTTGGTGGTGGTGAGTATTTTCGTCAATCCCCTTCAGTTTGGCCCCCAGGAAGATTTAGACCGTTACCCCCAAAATTTAGCAGCGGATTGTGAGGTGTGCGATCGCCTCGGTGTTGATGTCGTGTTTGCCCCCTCAGCGGCGGAAATGGGGATCACCGCCAACCCCTTAGATGAACCAACCCTGATTAACCCCCCCGCGACCATGGTGGCAGGCCTCTGTGGCAACCAGCGGCCGGGGCATTTCCAAGGGGTGGCGACGATTGTTGTACAACTTCTCAACCTCGTCCAACCGGATCGCGCCTACTTTGGCCGTAAAGATGCCCAGCAGTTGGCGATTATCCGCCGCCTCGTTGCGGATTTGAAAATTTCCGTCGAGATCCGCCCCTGCGCTATTGTCCGCGAACCCTCGGGCCTGGCCTACAGTTCCCGCAATCAATACCTCACCCCCCAGCAACGGGAACAGGCGGCCCAACTGTGGCAGAGCCTCCAGCAGGCCCACAGCGCCTTTGAGCGGGGGCAAACCCAGGTGCGCCCTTTGGTGGAGCAGGTGCGGCGGCAGTTAGCAGCGATTCCTGATGCGGTGGTGGATTATGTGGAATTGGTGGATCCTGAACAGTTAACCCCCTTGGAAGAAGTGAAAACAGCGGGGCTATTGGCGATCGCCGTCCGGTTTGGCTTCACCCGCCTGATTGATAACATCACGCTGCGGCAACGGCGGCCAATTATTGCCATTGATGGCCCCGCTGGCGTGGGCAAATCCACCGTCGCCCAACGGCTGGCGAAAAACCTCAACCTCCTCTATCTCGACACGGGGGCCATGTACCGGGCGATGACCTGGCAGGTGTTGGAGTTGGGCATTGATGTGGAGGATGGGGTGGCGATCGCCGAATTAGCCAGTCGTGCCGAGATCCAATTCATCCCGGAGCAGCCGGTGCAACGGGTCTTGATCAACGGCATGGAAGTGACCACCGCCATTCGCACCCCGGAAGTCACCCGGGCCGTTTCCGCCGTGTCCAGCCATCGCGCTGTGCGGGCGCAATTGGTATGGCAACAGCAACAATGGGGGCAGCAGGGGGGAATTGTCGCCGAAGGTCGGGATATTGGTACTTATGTTTTTCCCGATGCCGAAGTAAAAATTTTCCTCACGGCCTCAGTCATCGAACGGGCGCGGCGGCGGTGGGCAGAACTGCAACAGCAGGGTTATGGCCATCTCACCGTTGAAGAAGTCGCGGCACAACTCACAGAACGCGATCGCCTCGATAGCACCCGCCAAACCGCCCCCCTGCGCCAAGCCGAAGATGCGATCGCCCTTTGTACCGATGGGTTAACAATTCCTGACGTAATCACACGGATTACTGAGCATTATCAGGCGATCGCCCAACCTTCCCCCGCATTCCAAATTATTTAATCCGAAATTGTAAAATTTCCGGATATGATCGGGGCGAGGCTGTGCTTATCAAAACCGGATACTCATTGCTAGTTTGTGAGATCATCGGCCATTGCAAATTTTCTTGAGTACATTGCCCCCCTATACCCCATTCATTTTTTGGATCGAGCGTGAGTAGTCCAAAACCATTTCAAACCTTCTGTCAGTGGTGGTGGGGTCAACTGAGAGCCAAGTGGCTTCTCTATATTGTCCTTGCTATTACCACCCTAACCCTCTGTGTCACCTTCCAGAGTCCCATTAGTCGTACAGCTCAAGCCTTCGTTCGCGGCCCCGTTGCCTATAGTGGCCTGACTGCCAGGCTCAATCAACTTTCTTCCCTTGCCAATCAAGCTTGGGCCAATCAGCTTGAACTGTTAGCGCAGCAAGCCGAAGCCATGAACTTCACCGTCCCGGAACATTTCCGGGGCAAAACCATTAGATCCGTTCCTTTGCCCAGTGGTCGCAAAGTTATTGCCCTCACCTTTGATGATGGCCCCCTCGACCCTTACACCAACGATATTTTGTATATCTTGGAAAATAACGATGTCAAGGCAACATTTTTCCTCATTGGTCGTAGTGTGCAAGCCTTTCCGAACCGGGCCAAACACATCCAAATGAAAGGCCATGCCTTGGCAAACCACAGTTGGAGCCATCCCTACGCCCAACAAAGCCCTGCCGGTGCAGCCGCCCAAATTGACAACACCGATACCTGGATTAAACAAACCACCGGATTCACCCCCACCCTATTCCGTCCCCCTGGGGGCATACTCAATAACGGCATGGCCGGTTATGCTGCCCAAAAGGGCCAAGTGGTGGTGATGTGGTCTGCCGATTCTAAGGATTACTACGCCTCAGCCCCCAATATTATTAAGCGGGTGATGGCAGAGGCTTCTCCCGGTGGGATTGTGCTGTTCCACGATGGCGGCGGCAATCGCAGCCAAACAGTTTTAGCCTTGCCGTTTATTATTAAACAACTGCGAGAGCAGGGCTATGAATTTGTTACTGTGCCTGAGTTGTTAAAGCTTTACGAGGAAGAAGTCAAGGCGATCAACGCCGCGAAAGCAGCGGAAACAGCCAAGGCTGCTGAGGCGGTGCAGGCATCACCCCCAGCACAACCCCCGCCAACCCTGGGTTATTAACAACCCCAAACAAACTAAACCCTCCCTCTCCCCCTTGCGGCGGAGAGGGATTTTTGTCTGAGGGTTGCCAGGAAAAACCGTAAAATTGCGGATAGATCTTTCCATTGCCGATCCCTATGAATCGTGAATTCATCTTGCAACGCTATGCCGAGGGTGAGCGAGATTTTTGTGATCTCATCTTGCCGACCATTGATCTGAGCCGCACGATGTTGCGGGGAGCGGCGTTTGTGCAAAGTGATCTCACCCGGGCGCTGTTAAAACGAGCAGATTTTAGCCACATCAGTTTAAATAGTGCCATTTTGGAGGCGGCGGATCTCGAAGGCGTAAACCTCAGTCGCAGCGATTTAAGTATGGCGGATTTACGCCATGCCAATCTGAGTTATGCCATTCTCAACCTTGCTAGTCTGATTGGGGCCGATTTAGAAGCCGCCTATTTAGTGATGACTCAATTATTAGGCTGTGATCTCAGCGGCGTTAATTTAACCTATGGGACTTTACTGGGGGCGAGTTGTATGGGGGCTAAGTTTGTGGGCAGCAACCTCAGGGATGCCAATCTCAGCCGGACTTATCTCTATGATGCTGATTTCCGCGAGGCTTGTCTAACGGGAACGGGACTCCATGGTGCTCTGTATAATCGCCATACCCGCTTTCCGGTGGATTATGATCTCACCCAGTCTGGTGCTTATTTAATTGCGCCGGGGGTTGATTTGAGTAAAACGCTGTTAAGTGGGATGTATTTGGCGACGGTACAACTGACGGGGGCGAATTTAAAGGAAGCAGATTTACAGCGCTCGGATTTGGCCTCTGCCCATCTTGAGGGGGCGAATTTAACCGGAGCTAATTTAACGGGGGCAAACCTCAGGGGGGCGGATTTAACGGGGGCGGTGTGCGATCGCACCTGTTTCACCGATGCTAATCTGACGGGGGCGACGCTTCCGGATGGGACGATTCATCCTTAGGGGGAATGGGGAACGGGGAATGGGGAATGGGGAACGGGGAATAGGGGGCAATCTAGGAAGCCCCTCGCCCTTTTGGGAGAGGGGTTGAGGGTGTTAGTTTTCCTTCCCTAAGGCTCCCGGTGCGCCGGTTAGGGTCTTTTTGGGGGAGCAGGTGAGGATCATAATTCCCAGGGTGAGGACATAGGGGGCGGCGTTAAAGAGGTAATAGAAGGAGTCTACGCCGACGGACTGTAGCGCTGGCCCTAAGGCCTGTGCTCCACCAAATAAGAGGGAGGCATAGAGGCATTGCATCGGGTTCCAGCGGGCGAAAATCACCAACGCCACCGCCATGAGGCCCTGACCACTGGAGATCATTTCTGTCCACACGCCAGGGTAATAGAGGGAAAGGGATGCCCCACCAATGCCAGCGAGGAAGCTGCCTCCCATAATGCTCAACATCCGCACTTTGAAGATGGAAACCCCCATGGCTCGGGCGGCTTCCGGGGCATCCCCGACGGCGCGGATCAGTAAACCCCAACGGGTGGCGCGGAAAAACCACTGCATCACCGGAGCGAGGACTAGACCCAAAAGAAAGAGGGGACTGATTTTAAAGGCGGCTTGGACGGCGGGCAAACTGCTCCAATTCCCCAGATGGAACGTGGGCAACTGGGGGGCAACGGGTTGAATAAAGGGCTTGCCAAAGAAATAGGCGATACCACTGCCAAAGATAATCATGGCAATGCCCACCGCCACATCATTGACCCGCCGTTGCTGGGCAAGCCAACCATGGATCGCTCCGAGAGCAGCCCCAGCTAAACCGGCAACAAGCACGCCAAAAAGGGGAGCGAGGACGTTGCCGAGGCTGTTGCGGGTGAGGTAGGAAATGGCGTAGGCGGTCATCGCTCCGGTGAGCAGGGTTCCCTCTAAACCGAGGTTAATTTTGCCGCTTTTTTCCGTGAGGCATTCCCCCAAGCTGACGAATAAAAAGGGCGTGCCGCCGCGCATCGTACCAGCGGCGATCGCCAGGGGTACACCCCACCATCCCAAGGCTTCGGACATGGTAATTGTTCTCCGTGATTAGTTGTTGCTGGCAAGATTTTTGGGTTGTAGGGCGGCAATGGTGCCATAGCGGGATTCACTGTAGAGGACACAGAGAAACACTAAGCCCTGAAAGACGAGGACGGTGGCATCGGGGAGGCCGTGCGATCGCTGCAATATCCCCCCACTGGCCAAAATTCCTCCCAATAAGACCGCAATCACCCCCGCTGCGAGGGGGTTATGGCGGGCCACAAAGGCGACTAAAATCCCACCGTAGCCGTAGCCGACATTGAGAGAGGCATTGGCCCGGCCATGGACAGCGGCCACCTCCACCATCCCCGCCAACCCCGCACAGGAACCGGCGAGAAAACAAATGGCGAGGGTGAGTTGCCCCACCGGCAACCCGGCAATACGGGCGGCGCGGAGGTTGCCGCCTGCGGTGCGGGCGGCAAAACCAAAGGTGGTGCGCTGGATCAAAATATAGGCGATGATGCAGGCGATGATTCCGTAGACTAAGCCGTAATGGATGCGAGTGCCGGGGATCGTTCCCACCTGATAGACCGTCTCCAAGGGGAATGTGGAGGGTTTATTGAGGGAAGAGGGGTCTTTCATGGGCCCCTCTACCAAATGATTGAGGAGGGCGATCGCCACATAGTTCATCAATAAACTACTGATGGTTTCATTCACGCCCCGCCAATGGCGTAACGCTCCAGCGATCCCGATCCAGACTCCTCCAAAAATCATCCCTGTTAGGGCCATGAGTATTTGCACGACTAAGGGGGGAGCGGCGGTTCCCATGGCCAAGCCCGCAGCAATTGCCCCAATCCCTCCCATCACTAACGCCCCTTCATTACCAATAATCACCAACCCCAACCGGGCGGGCAGGGCGGTGCAGAGAGCACTGAGCATCAGGGGTGCGGCCCGAATTAACGTATTTTGCCAGGAACTCCACTGGCCAAAGGCGGCTTTATAAATCGAACCATAAACCCCAAAGGGATTGGCTCCGGCAGCTAAACAGAAGAGTCCAAAGAGCAGGAGTGCAACGAGAATCGCACTGAGGGGCAGCACAACGGATTCAAGGTGTTTGCGGGTGAGCATGGGGCGATCGCAGGCAAGAACGTCCCCACTATACCGCTGATTTTTCTCCCAAACTGTCCAGCGAGGAACGAAATTTGGATCAATTGGGGGGGATTATCGGGAACTTAGCCAACTCACGCCCCGATAGAGGCTTAAAAGGGGAATCTCTAAACCAATACTGTGGAGTTGCAAGGTTTGTTCTGGATCGCTATATCGTTCCCGCTCCCATTGGCTCCATTCAACCCGACGACGACATTCAACGGCGATTTGGTCTTGGGCAATGAGCAGGTATTCCTCCAATGTGGGCAGTTTTTGATAGTCGGTGAATTTTTCCCCCCGGTCAAAGGCAGCAGTGGAGGGGGAAAGCACCTCCACAATCAGTTTGGGATAGCGTTTGATGTAGCGATCGCCCTGATCACGAGGGTCACAGATGACAAAAGCATCGGGGTAGTAGAAAAAATCATCGGCATAATTCACTTTCACCGTGCCAGAGCGTACCGTACAGCCCTGCGATCGCACCTGATCCCGGATCAAACCGATGAGGTTGAGCGTGATTTCATCATGATCATCACTATTCCCTGCCATAGCATAGACCAAGCCTTGACGATATTCATGACGGAGATTGCTGTTGTGCTCTAGGGCGAGATATTCCTGGGGGCTGAATTGGGAGGAATGGGCGATCATGATATTTTTAGCGGCGATCATCAACATTTTAGCGAACCCCCCAACGCAAAACCGACCCGGTATGTACCGGGTCGGGAGAGAGCAAAATGCAAAATATTCAAGAGCAGTAGCGTGACAGGAAAGGCGGATTAGGCGATCGCCACCCGGCCCCGTTGTACCGAGCGCAGCAGGCGATTCACGGCCCGCCGTTCTTCTTCATCTAAATTGTCATCGAGGACTGCCGCCATTAAACCGAAGCGATCTGAGAGGGTGAGGCGGTGGCTGTCAGCAACATCAGCGAGGATAGCGGAGATTGCGCCGGGGAGGAGTTGGAGGTCGTACATCATGGTGCTTAGGGGTTTTGCTCTCGATACCCTTATCATCGCTGTTTTTTCTCTGGGGCAAGGTGATGACATGGCTCTCTCTCTGTGAATCTACCCACTGTGTAACCCGATCTGCATCCGCTGAATCTGTGATAACCGTCACCCCATTGCCGAGGCATGGAGAGCAATCCGAGATCCTGTCCTCAAACCTCAGCCCTTTGGCGGTCAAAATTCACCCTTTGGCTGATCCCCCCAACCTTCGGGAAAACCGTATCCTTACGTCTGTCCTTTAAAATGGAGCCTTAGGCAAAAAATTTTAGTTTTAACAGGCAACATGGGCAAAACAATTTGGGAACTGGATTTTTATTCGCGGCCCATCTTTGATGAAAATCGGAAAAAACGTTGGGAAGTGCTGATCTGTGAAAGTCCCGGTGATGTGCGGCGATCGCCCGATACCCTGTTTCGCTTTAGTCGCTTCACGGATCACGGTTCCGTTAATTCCGCTTGGTTGAAGGAAGCCATTGAGGAGGCGATCGCCCAGGCCCCCGCCTCTCCCCAAAAAATCCGCTTTTTCCGGCGGCAAATGAACAACATGATCATCAAGGCCTGTGATGATGCCGGGATTCCCGTCGCCGCCAGTCGCCGCACCTATGCCCTCCAGCAGTGGATCACGGAACGGATGACGGCAGTTTACCCCCAAGAAGCGGGCTATGACCCCGATGCAGCCCAAGCGGCGAGTGTTCAATACCCGGCCATGAATGCCATTGCCCTCCCCGATGCGGTGCGGGGGGATAAAGCGGATCGGTGGGCGATCGTCTCTCTCCCCGCTGCGGATTTCCAAGAAATGCCCGATTGGGACATTAGTTTTGGCGAGGCTTTTCCCCTAGAAATGATGGATGTCACGCCGGATTTGGTGATTCCGGGTTTGATTGTGTTTTCTCCTCGAGCGTTACCCTTGGCGGGTTGGCTGTCGGGGTTAGAGTTGGGCTATCTCCATTTAGAAATGAAGCCTGTGCCTCGGATTTGGTTGGAAACGGGGGCCAGTGACAGTTGGATTTTGGCGGATCTGAAAACACCCCAAACGGTGAAGGAGGGGGAGGATTTTGAATCGGCGAAGGGGCGGGCGAGGGGGGTGCATTTCCTGGCAATCCAAGATCCGAAGGCGACAGAAGCGTTTGCAGGGTTCTGGTTATTGAGCAAGCAAGATTAAACGCTATAACCATCCGCTTTGATTCCTGAAACTTCCGACTCCCCTCTCCCAGGGTTTGGGGGGTTGGGGGTGAAGGCTTGCCATTGATCTAGATCGCTCTAGCATTCCCTTGTCGTAAGCTTGGGGAATGTCAAGCTTTTTTATAAAAATTAATATTTTTAGTTAATGCAACTAATTCTCAATAGTTGTGCTAGAGTATTTTTTACATTCTTCTTGAGAACTAGTCTCAATAAGTTAAGGGATCGCTGCCTTCAGCGTTGTAGTTCATTGCCCCTAGCCCAGGGGCGATCGCCTCTGGGCTAGGGTTTTTCACCCAAAACCACAAAAGCGAGAGAGATCTCTCTCCAAATAAAAAAGAAATACTCTCATTAAGGACAAAAACCGTGCAAACCTACGATCAACCCCATATCCATTACGACTGGTGGGCCGGCAACGCCCGCTTTGCCAACCTCTCCGGGCTATTTGTCGCCGCCCATGTGGCCCAAGCCGCCCTAATCACCTTTTGGGCCGGCAGCTTCACCCTCTTTGAAATCTCCCACTTCGATCCCCTCCAACCCATGGGAGAACAGGGTTTAATTCTCCTGCCCCACCTCGCCACCCTCGGCTGGGGTTTGGGGGAAGGCGGCCAAATCGTTGACACCTATCCCTACTTCGTCGTCGGCATCATTCACCTGATTGCCTCCGGTGTTTTAGGAGCAGGAACCCTCTTCCACACCCTCCGCGCCCCCAAAGATCTTGATGAAGCCACAGGCTCCGCCCGTCGCTTTCATTTTCGCTGGGATGATGCCCCTAAATTAGGTCTCATTCTCGGCCATCACCTCCTCTTTTTAGGATTGGGTGCTTTACTCCTTGCCGGTAAAGCCCTGTATTGGGGCGGTCTTTACGATGCTACCACCCAGACCGTGCGCTTAATTACCGAACCCACCCTCAATCCTGGGGTGATCTACGGCTATCAAACCCATTTCGCCAGCATTACCAGCCTTGAAGATCTCGTTGGCGGTCATATTTATGTGGGCTTGATGCTCATCGGCGGCGGCATTTGGCACATTCTCATTCCACCGATGAAATGGGCAAAATCAGCCCTGATTTTCTCCGGCGAAGCGATCTTATCCTACTCCCTCGGGGGAATTGCCCTAGCGGGATTTGTGGCAGCCTATTTCTGTGCCGTCAACACCTTAGCCTATCCCCCAGAATTCTATGGCCCACCCCTTGAATTAAAATTTGGCATCGCCCCTTACTTTGCCGATACCGTGAGCCTTCCCTATGGTGAACATACCTCCCGCGCTTGGCTGGCTAATGCCCATTTCTTCCTTGCTTTCTTCTTCCTACAAGGCCATCTCTGGCACGCCCTCCGCGCCCTCGGCTTTGACTTCAAACGAGTAGAACGCGCTTTTAGTTCTCTCGAATCCTAACCTTAAAACCTTTCTGTTCTTGATTATTCTCCTCTCTAGCAACGGGGATTTAGTTATCGTTACATTCACTAAATCCCTTTGCTTTTTCTTCATCTTTTCTTGAAACTAATCACCATGGCTAACATTGCACTCTTTTACGGAACCCAAACCGGCAACACCCAAACCATCGCTGAATCGATTCAATCTGCGTTAGGTGGAGACTCAGTAGTAGAAGTTTTTGATATTGCCGATGCTGATATCAGCGATTTTGAAAATCACCAATATATTATTATTGGTTGCCCTACTTGGAATGTGGGTGAGCTACAAAGTGATTGGGATGGCTTTTATGAAGAAGAGCTAGACAAAATTGATTTTACGGGTAAAAAAGTCGCCTATTTTGGCGTAGGGGATCAAGTGGGCTATCCCGATAATTTCCAAGATGCCATCGGCATTTTAGAAGCAAAAATCACGGAGCTTGGCGGCAAAACTGTTGGTACTTGGCCCACCGCAGGCTATGAATTTGATGAATCCAAAGCCGTTAAAAATGGTAAATTTGTCGGGCTTGCCCTTGATGAAGACAATCAATCTGAACTCACCGATGAACGGATTAAAACTTGGGTGCAGATGCTAAAAGCTGAATTTGGACTCTAATCACTCCCGCACTCATTCCCCTATTTTAAGGGATTAAAAACCCATTAGTTTGAACTGTAAACTGCTTATGTCACGTCCCGTTGATGCCGTTTGGCTAAATGTTAGTCCTGCATTGCAACTGTTTGATCGTCCCCTCTTACGACTGCTCTCTCAGCAATATCAAATTGCCCGCTGGGAATATCAGCAGGATCTCGATGAAGCCAATTCCTTAACCTTGGCGATCGCCCTCCTCCATGATTACTTGCAATCCTGCCCTGAACCCGTTCATCTGCTCGGCCATGGCACAGGGGGCTTGCTAGCTTTGCTCTACACCCGATATTATCCTGAGCGAGTACGGTCATTAACACTGCTTTCCGTCGGTGCTCATCCAGCCGTAGACTGGCAAGCCCATTATTATGCTTTGGCAAAATTTTTGCACTGTAGCCGTGCCATGATTCTTGGCCAAATGGTGCAAAATTTATTTGGGCAACAACCTTTTTCTAAGGTCAAGTCGTTAATGCAAATTTTGGAAGAGGATCTGCTTAATTCCCTTTCACCCCATAGTTTATTTAAACGTTGCATGATTCCCCCCGGTGGAGTGGATGTGCCTCTTATGGTTTGTGGTGGATTGGAAGATGTAATTATTGATCCCCATCATTTTCAAAGTTGGCATCATTACTTTAAACCCAGCGATCGCCTTTGGCTCTGCCCCCACGGCCGCTACTTTTTCCATCAACAACACCCAGAATTAACGGCATCTCAGGTGTTAGATTTTTGGCAACCGATGCAAGCAAACTTACAGGATGATGCATTACTGATGACCTTGGCCTAAAACATCCTATTTTTGAATTGATTGACCTTTTAATTCAAAAATAGGGTATAATAAAATACAAATCTTCCCTTTGCTCATTTTCATGGTGCATAACATAAGAGCAGGGAAGATTGACGTATTTCCACATAGTGTTCTTGGTTAAGTTTGAAAGTTAAAGCACCATGCTCAAAATTTCCCTAAAAACATTGAGGAAAAGTCACATCCCACGTTTGAATTGTTTTCCAGTCTGGCTTATGCTGACCCTAGGCATAGGTCTAGGCGCAAGCACATCTTTTTTAATTTATCGCTGGGAAAGTATCAGAATTCAGGAAAACTTAAGCCATCAATCTCGTGCAATTCGTAATGTCTTTCAAAGTAACTTAAACCAAACTGAGCAGTTAGCGCGATCTCTGGCGGCAATTTATAGTCTTTATCCAGAACTTAATGACAAACAATTTGAAGCTATAGCCAATCAAATTTTTCGAGATCAAAGCGTCGTTGAATATATTGGCTTCTCAATGATAAATTCAAAGAGAACAGACTCATTTGATCTTGAAAATAAAATTATTTATCCACCATTTTTAGAATCACGGTGGCTCACATTTCCTCATCTAGAGGACTGGAAACGTCAATGGGCTATTGAAAAAGCATCACAAACCGGAGTTGTTTCGACCACAATCACCACCTTACCCCAGCAGGATGGTGAAAAATCAGGATTCATTACCTATATTCCAGTTTATCAAGATCCATTATCTACCCTTTCTATTGATCAGCTTTCTGAAAAGTTCATCGGTGTTGCCCATATGACCTTTTCTATTTCAGACCTGTTTGCCGATGTGATTAAACAAACTCAAGCTAATAGTTTCAATATTTATCTGTATGAGCTACCCATTGACCAAGTTGAATCAGGATTGCAAAAAACAAGGGTTTCTATTGCTGAACGACTGCTGTTTAATTATCCTGATGATCTTCACATTGCTAATCAAGGAGATTTAACGAAAAAATGCCCCATTGAAAATAAAATCATTAAATGCCTGGAAAGTTTATCTTGGAATGATGTCGAAATGACGCTATTAATCTTGCCTCAATCATCATTACCTCAAGACCATTGGCGTTCTTTAACCTTTTTTCTAGTTAGTATTAGCATCACGGGTTTATCCTCATGGTATTTACTAGATAGTGCCAAACATCGACAACAACAAGCCCGCTTAATTACTGAGTTAAACTTATCTAAACAAGAGCTAAAGGGTCAAAAGCAAGAGCTTCAAGAACTCCTAGAGCAGCTTTTAGAAACTCAATCTCAACTGATCCATGCAGAAAAAATGTCGGGGTTGGGTGAAATGGCGGCAGGCATTGCCCATGAAGTGAATAATCCCATTAATTTTATTTCTGGAAATCTTGACTATGCACTGCAATACAGTCAAGACTTACTAGATTTAATTAATTTATATCGTTATTATTTTCCGCAACATTTACCTGTAATTGAGAAAAGAATTGCCGATATTGAATTCGATTTTATTGCCCTTGATTTCCCCCGTGTGATTCAATCCATGCAATCTGGGGTGAAGCGGGTTCAAAATATTATTCAATCCATGCGATCATTTTCACGTGTTGATGAAGCAGCTTATAAATTTGTTGATATTCATGAAGGTCTTGAAAGCACATTAATGATTCTCAATCATCGAATTTTTAACGTTAATCAATATGCTTGCATTGAAATTCACAAAAAATATGCTAATCTCCCTGAGATTGAATGTTATCCTAGCCAACTGAATCAAGTTTTTATGAATATCTTGAGTAATGGTATTGATGCGATTCATGAGGCGATCGCCCAGGCTGAACCCCCATGGCAACCGATGATTAGAATTACGACAGAGATTGTTGATAATCATTGGTGTGTGATCACCATTGCCGATAATGGTAATGGCATTCCTGAAGATATCAAGTCCAAAATTTTTAATCCTTTTTTTACCACCAAAGCGATTGGCAAAGGAACAGGTTTAGGATTGTCCATCAGTTATAAAATTATCACCGAGTTTCATCACGGTCAGCTTTTATGTGAATCCAGACCAGGAGCAGGAACCACATTCACAATTAAGATTCCTACAACCCTCAATCGCATCGGCTAAATTATTTCGCTTCCATCCAGTTTTCACCGGCATGAATATCTATCTGCAAGGGTACGGTTAGGTTAACGGCGGTTTCCATGACATCACAAATTTTGGGTTTTAAGAATTTCCATTCTTCCGGAGGCATTTCCAGCAATAATTCATCATGGACTTGTAATAAAATTTGGGCTTGATAGTCTTTGAGAATTTCATGAATTTTGACCATTGCTACTTTAATAATATCGGCGCTAGAGCCTTGGATGGGGGCATTGGCGGCGGCCCGCAATAGTTGGGAATCTCCTAAAGATAATCCTTTGATTTGATCTAAATCAATAGATTGGGGATCATGACCTTGTAATTTGAGGAGGGGGCGATCGCTAAAATTAAAATAACGCCGTCGTCCTAAAATTGTTTCCACATAACCAAGGGCGATCGCTCGCCGTTTTTGGGTTTCCAAATAATCAAAAACCTGGGGATAGCGGGAGCGGTAGCGTTCAATAAATTTCTTGCCCTCCTCTGGACTGACCCCCGCCTCACGGGCAAACCGTTGCGCCCCCATGCCATAGATCACGCCAAAATTAATCGTCTTCCCTAACCGCCGCTGCTCCGGTGTCACGTCATCCTGCTCAAATAAGAGCCGTGCCGTTACTGCATGGACATCTTCCCCCTGCTGATAGGCAGCTAATAAAATTGGTTCCTGGCTTAAATGGGCCAGAATTCGTAACTCAATTTGGGAATAATCAGCACTCACTAAAAGCCAACCCTTACGGGGTAAAAAGGCTTGACGAATTTGCCGAGAAAATTCGCTGCGGATGGGGATATTTTGGAGGTTGGGGTTGGAGGAAGAAAGGCGGCCTGTGGTGGTGACGGCTTGGTTAAAATCAGTATGGAGACGGTTACTTTTAGAGTTCACTAACGCCGGTAACGCATCTACATAGGTTGATTTGAGTTTAGCTAAGGTGCGATGTTCTAAAATGCAATCAATAACGGGATGATCCCCTTGGAGTTTTTCTAAGGTAGCGTGGTCGGTGGAGTAACCCGTTTTGATTTTACGGCTTTTTTTGGGATTTAATCCCAATGTGTTAAAAAATAGCTCACTTAATTGTTTGGGGGAACTGAGATTAAAGGTTTGGCCGGCATGATCATAGGCGGCCTGTTCAATACGGGCTAATTCGGTGGCGAGATGCTGCGAAAGTTCCTGTAAATAGGGTTGATTGATGCGAATTCCTGCGGTTTCCATCGCCGCTAACACCGGCTCTAGGGGGATTTCTACCGTGTTAAATAGGGTTTCAAGATTGGGGATTTTCGCTAATTCAGCCTTTAAGGGTGCTACCAGATGATAGGTGGCGTAGACATCTAAGCCGCAATAAAGGGCGATCTGTTCAATGGGTTGATCCGCAATGGTTTCCCCTTTGGGAATTTTTAAATCTTGGTAATGGTAGGCGGTAATGTCAGTAAGATAGCGATCGCATAGATCGGTTAAATTGTGGCTGGCTTCCGGGCGGATCACATAGCTGGCCAACATCGTATCAAAGACAACTCCGGCTAGATCAATACCGTGATGGTGGAGGATCAGGCGGTCATATTTAGCATTTTGCAAAACTTTGGGATAAGTGGGGCTGGTAAGGAGGGGGGCGAGGTGCGATCGCACCATTTCCCAGGGCAATTGCGCCCCCCTTTGATGGGCGATGGGAATATAGGCCACTTGATCCGGCTCTGGCCCCCAACAGCAGCCTATCCCCACTAAGGCGGCGGTGTGGGTATCGAGTCCCGTGGTTTCCGTATCCCAGGCGGTGGGGATCGCGGTGCAAGTCTCCAGTGTGGCGATGAGGTTAGTGAGCTTGGCTATGGTGTCAATAATTTGCGGGCTAATCGGGGCTGGCTCCGGGGTTTGGGCCGCTACTGTGTCCTCCGGTGTAAAAAACCAAGTATCCTCTGCTTCCTTGGCTTCTGCTGCTCCCAGTGGGGGAGGCGCAGGATTGCCAAAGGTTTGGGCCAACTCCCCAAACTGTTTCACTAATTGGTTCAATTCCAACCGTTCGAGGTGGGGGATAATCACTTCCCGATCCAACGGTTTAACCGCCAATTTTGCCAAATCCCAATCTTTTAAGGGGACATTTTGTTCGATCTGGGCTAACTGTTGAGAACGGAGAGCTTGGGGGCGATCGCGCTCCAATTTATCCCGCAATGTCCCTTTAATCCGGGGCAAATGGTCATAGACTCCCGTTAAGGTTTGATAATCGGTTAACAGTTTTAACGCCGTTTTTTCGCCAATCCCCTGCACACCGGGAATATTATCAGAAGCATCCCCACAAAGGGCTTTAAAATCCACCACTTGATCGGGCCGTACCCCCATTTTTGCCACCACCTGAGCAGCGTGATATTCCGTGGCCCCTGCTAAATTGCTGCGATTGAGGCGGTCAAAATAGAGGATGCTGATGGGGGCCGCATCATCAACCAGTTGAAAGAGGTCGCGATCGCCCGTGAGGATTTTCACCCCTTCCTGGGCATACTGCCGCGCCAAGGTTCCTAAAATATCATCCGCCTCATACCCCGCTTGGGTGATCACGGGAATCCCCATCACGCCTAACAGGGCCTGAAGATTTTCCAGATCCGGTAAAAAATCCGCTGGGGCTGGCTTGCGGGTGGCTTTGTATTGGGGATCGAGTTCGTGGCGGAACGTCGGTTCTTTGCGGTCAAAGGCGATGGCCAAATAATCCGGGCGATGGGCCGCCATGGTGGCAAACAGGGCTTTGAGAAAGCCGAAACAGACATTCGTGGGAATGCCTGTGGAGGTTTTTAAACCACCCTCCCGCCCTTTGGCAAAGGCGTAGTAGGAGCGAAAGGCGAGGCCGTGGCCATCAATGAGCAGAAGCATGGGTCAAGGGGATCCATCGGGGGGCGTTTTCCATCCTAGGCGATCGCGACCCTCAACCGGATCGCCTCCTTGATCGAGAATCCGGTTGTCAAATCGATGGGCGTGGGGGCGAAAAATTTTTCGCCCCTACAATTACCTATAGCCTTGCACTCTCTGAACTAAGCGGATTTCATCATCAACTAGCCCTCAACTTGGTCAATCCAACCGAGGCATTTTCGCCAGACTTCCAGTTCCGATTTCCATTTTTCCATTTCAATGCGCAGACGGGTGGGGTCTCCCACGTAGGTATCGAGGATGCACTTGCGCCGCTCGATTTTGGTTTCGAGGGTGGTGGTTTCTTGGGCGATCGCGCTTTGAATCTCGGCTAGTTTCATGGTGGCTAACTAAGCAGGGCAGGGGTGAGCAACGGGCTGAAATCACATCACAGAATACCATCAAAGCCTTCGGTTTGCGGCCTAAGGTTTGATTTCCTCCAGATGGGATCGAACTAAATCTAGGGGTAGGGAGAGGATGGGGGCGATCGCCTCTGCCTCTAAACCCATCGCCGCAAGGGGAGCAATGGCATTGAATTGGGCCGCAAGGACGCGCTCACGTTCCTGTTCGGCCCGCTCACGCTCCTGTTCGGCCCGCTCACGCTCCTGTTCAGCCCGCTCACGCTCCTGTTCGGCCCGCTCACGCTCCTGTTCGGCCCGCTCTGCTCGCTCCTGTTGAAAGGCTGCTTGAGCCAGTGCTAACTTTTGGGAGGTACTCATCTCCACATAACTGGCAAACCGTTCCCCCGTGGGAGTATACAGTTGCAATTCTCCTTCAGCCGTTAACTTAAACCGCACCCCTAACCGGGGACTCACCCAATTCTCCATGACGGGAATCACCACTAATCCCCCCCCTGCTTCCCGCAGCCAACCCTTGAGCAGAACGCGGTCGGGATCAAAGAGGTAATATTCTTCGACATGGTGGCGATCGTAAAATGCCAGCTTTGTCTGTTGTAATTCCTTAATGCTATTACTCGGTGAGGCAATCTCAAACACCACTTGTGGCCCAATACCTCCCTCTTCCCATTGTTTATAGGAACCCCGATAACCCTTGGGCCGACCAAACACCACCATCGTATCGGGAGCCACCCGTACCTGATTATTCCCCTCAATGGGATACCACAGCAGATCCCCTGCTACAAAAACGTTGGGATCATCGGCAAAGAGGGCATCTAACCCCCCTTGGATTGTGGTGATGTAATGGAATTGCAGTGTGTTGTCTGACAAGGGATTGCCGTCGTTTTCGGGATAGTCAATCTGGGGGTGGACAGAGGTAATCATAGAACAAAAAGGCTATAAACTTGCTTTTAGGTTAGCACAGGCTTTTTAGGGCTGATTTCCTCCGCTGGCCGTTCTAGCCAAATCCCTCCCTTGGGGACAAAGGTAATGCCTCGCCGCTGGGGTTGAATGGGGCCTTGGGGATGGAGCGTAAAACCGGGTTGCTGTAACAATGTGCCGAGGATGAGTTGCATTTCAAACCGCGAAAATGCTGCCCCAATACAACCCCGATGGCCGCCACCAAAGGGGAAATATTCAAAGGCGGTGAATTTGCGATCGCAAAACCGTTCTGGTTGAAAAACGAGGGGATTAGGATAGGTCGCATTGAGGCGATGGGCGAGGTAAATACAGGGGATTAAAATTGTGCCGGGATCACAGTGATAATTTCCTAAGGAATAGGCTGTTTTCACAATACGAGGCTGAGAGATCAAAGCAATGGGATAAATCCGCAGGGTTTCCTGACAGACAGCGTTTAAATAGGGCAAATTTGCTAACGTTAAAGGATCAGCCCCCTCCACTTCTGCCTGTAATTGGGCCAGCCTTTCCTCCTCGCAGTAACTCCAATAAATCGCCCAAGCCAAAGAAGAAGCGGTCGTCTCATGACCCAAGAGCAAGAGCGTCATTAACTGATCCCGCAATTCCTGATCCGTTAAGCCTTCCCCCTGTTCATCTTGGGCTGCTAGTAACAGGCTTAAAATATCTTCCCCCCCTGGGCCCGCCGTCCGTCGCTCGGCAATTTCTGCATAAACGAGGCGATCAATGGCCGCCCGTTGACGGAGAAAATGCCCCCAAGGACTCCAAGGCCCCCAATCCTGTTGCAAGGGGGGGAAAAAGAAGAAACTCGAATAGACGGTTTGGGTGATGTCATCCAATAATCGACTAATCCGTTGATTGAGTTCTTCATAGCGTGGCCCCAATGCCAAACCAAAAACTACCCGCAGGATAATTTTAAGGGTGATTTCTGCGAGATAAGGGCGCAGTTCTACGGGTTGGCCGCTGGGAATTTTTGCTAGAGTTTCTTGGGTAATGGAGATGATGAGATCAGCGTAGGTTTTGAGGCGATCGCCATGGAGGGGCGGCATTAATAACTTCCGTTGGCGCAAATGTTCAGCCCCATCAAGCATGATCAACGATTGCGGCCCCGTCAACGGCCGAAAGACATGGGTGACTTTACCCAAGGCAAAGGTATCAAGGGGGGCAGTAAAAATGCCCTGCACCAAATCCGGTTCCCCCACAAAGACCACCGGGGGCGAATTCGGCCCCAATACCCGTGTTGTAAACGTTGCCCCATACTGTTGTTGGCAGCGATCAAAAAAGGTAATTGGGTCGGCAACCAAGGTTAAGGTTTGCCATAAGCCCGGCTGTTTTGGCCCTGAGGGTAGATTCATCACAATCACCTATAAATCTAATAAAATGCGGGCAATGGAGAGGTAGAGGGCCACCCCTAAAACATCAACCACGGTGGTAATAAAAGGTGCAGACATCAGGGCGGGATCAAACTTCATCGCTTTAAACAGAAACGGCAAACCGGAGCCAGCCACCGCCGCCAAGATCGAGATGGCAAAAAGACTCAAACCCACCGAGATCGCCACCATTAAATCCCCTTGAAGGATGTAGGCCCAACCCGTCACCGCCACCCCGAGCATTAAGCCCAAGAGCGTACCGGCGATCGCCTCGCGTCCCACAATCGGCAACACCTCCCGCATCGAAACACTTTCCGTATTTAACCCGCGAATCACCACCGTTGAAGACTGCGCCCCCACATTCCCCCCCGCCCCAATCAACAGGGGGATAAAAGCCATCAAAGACACCACACTCTCCAGGACATCCTCCTGAGCACGGATCACGCCACTGGTGGCCGTGTTCGTCACCAGCAGCACCAACAGCCACACCACCCGTTTTCGCGCCACCGTTAACAAATTGGTTTGGAAATAATCATCTCCCCCCGACTGCACCCCCCCTAAGGTGTAGATATCCTCCGTCGCTTCCCGCTCCAAAATATCAATCACATCATCGACGGTGATAATCCCCACCAGGCGCGATTCAGAATCAATCACCGGCAACGCCAAAAAATCATAGTGCTGGATCATCCGCGCCACCTCTTCTTGATCGGTATCCGTATGGGCGGCGATCACATCGCGGGTCATAATATCGCGGATAATTTGTTCCGGTGTTGCAGCGAGGATCATCCGTAACGACACTGTGCCGGTGAGATGGCGGGAGGCATCGGTGACGTAGAGGGTGTAAATCGTTTCGAGATCATTGGCAACGGGGCGTAATCGGGCCAGGGCTTGGGAGACGGTCAATTCCTCCTTGAGGGAAATATATTCCGTCGTCATCACCCGGCCAGCGGTTTCCGATTTATACCCCAGGAGGCGGGCTGTGGCCTGGCGTTCTTGATCACTCAAATGGAGGAGATATTTCCGCACCACCTTAGCGGGGAGTTCATCAAAGAGCCGCGCCCGGTCATCGGGGGACATTTGATCAACAATTTCTAAGACTTCTGGCAGTTTAAATTCCTCTAATAAATCCTCCTGCACAGAAGGATCAAGATGTTCATAAACCTCGATCGCCTCATCCTTCCCCAATAACCGAAAGGCAATCACCTGGGATTTATCGGGCAATTCCTCAATCACATCCGCCACATCCGCTGGCTGCACCGGCTGTAACAACGCCTTCGCTGCGTCAAATTGCCCTTGCTCCAAGTAATTCACCAGGCGCGATCGCACCTCCTCTTGAAGCTCACTACGGGATTGTTGGGGGTTTGTCGCGTTCCAGGTCATGGCAATGTTCCTCCTAAGGTTTGAGCAAGGGGAGGCAGGGCCCGTTAAGCCTAACCCTGATGAGTCTACCAATTCGCGGGGATGCACGGCCCGGCCGATCATTAATTTTGTGCAAGAGAGAGGGGGATTAATCGCCATTGTGCGGTACAACGGGGGAAGCCTAATCTGATTTTGAGGAGACAAAGCGGTGAACTACGAGATCCGCTACAAGCCTGCCTTTGCCGCCATTTTTATCACCCTAGAGCCAGGGGAGCGGATCACCGCCGAAGCCGGAGCCATGGCCAGCATGGATGCGGGCCTGACGATGACCACGCAATTTATGGGGGGGTTGATTCCCGCCTGTTTACGATCCTGGTTTGGGGGTGAAAGTCTCTTCACCAATACGTTCATCAACCGCACCAGCGAGGCGAAAACCCTGGTGTTGAGCCAAGGGATGATTGGCGATATTGAAGTGCTGCAATTGGGGGGCGAACAAGCCGCCCTTTGTTTGGAAGGGGGGGCCTATATTGCCAGCACCGCCCGCATTGACCTCTCGATGCGTTGGGCTGGGTTTAACAGTTGGCTAGCGGGGGAGGGGTTGTTTAAATTGCTGGTGACGAGTAAGGGGCGCGGATTGGTGTTTTTTGGCGGCTATGGCGGCCTGACCCGGCGGCAGGTGACGGGAGATTTTATCGTTGATTCGGGGCATTTGGTGGCCTATGAGCCAAGTATTGGCCTCAATGTCCGCTTTGCCAAGGGGATTTTAGGCTCCCTCACTTCCGGGGAAGGGATGGTCAATCACCTCAAGGGCAACGGCATGATTTATCTGCAATCCCGCAGTATTGATGGTTTTGTACAATTTTTACGGCGGAAAATTCGCTAGGGATTATGGAGATTGAATTACTACATCAACCGGATAGTGCGATCGCCAAGGTTCACCTCGCCCCAGGGGAAGAATTAATCGCCCAAGCGGGGGCCATGGTGGCGATGAGTAGCCACATCACCCCCAGCACCAGCCTCCATCGCGGCAAAGGGGGCAGCCTCATGGGGGCAGTGGGTCGGATGTTGGCAGGACAATCCTTATTTTTAAGTGTGTTTCGCACCGCAACCCCGGCGGAAATTTTCCTCGCCCCCAAACTGATGGGGGATCTCTTGGTTTGTGAGCTAGCGGACAGTAACCTTGTGGTTCAGTCCGGTTCCTACCTCGCCAGCGCCAGCACCGTTAACCTTGATTTAGGGTTCCAAGGCTTAAAATCCGTCTTCTCCGGCGAGGGCCTCTTTTGGCTCGACCTCAGCGGCATGGGTCCAGTGCTGCTCACCTCCTTTGGTGGGATTTACACAATCCCCGTCCATGGGGAATATATTGTGGACACGGGCCATATTGTCGCCTTTGACAAAAGCCTCAACTTTTCCATTGATAAAGCCGGGGATAGTTGGCTTGGCTCGTTTCTCGGCGGTGAGGGCTTAGTCTGTCGCTTCCAAGGTCAGGGCAATGTTTATTGCCAAACCCATAACAACTATGCCCTCCGTCGCCAAGTGGGAAGCAAACTCAGCACCCGTTAAGTCCTCATCTTTACCCGAAAAACCTATGGCTGCTCACGACGAATACCGTTACACCATTGAGCATTCCCCCGCCTATGCTTCCCTGATTGTCAATCTCAAGCCCAATCAAACCGTGGTGGTGGAAGCCAGCGCCATGGCGGCAATGGATAGTTGCATTCAGATGGAAACGAAAGTCCGGGGTGGAGCAATGCAGGGGCTAAAACGAATGCTCGGCGGAGAATCGCTGTTTATGAACGAATTTACCGCCCAAGGTCAAGGGGGGCAATTGTATGTCTCTCCCGCTGTGCCGGGGGATATCCAGCATTATCGTCTAGGGGGGGGTCACGATAGTTTAATGGTGCAGTCCTCTGGCTTTGTGGCCGCTAGCCCCACGGTGAATGTGGACAGTCAGTTTCAGGGGTTGAGGGGGTTTTTTAGTGGGGAGTCGCTGTTTTTATTGCGGCTGACCGGGGAGGGATCGGTATGGTTTAGTTCCTATGGGGGAATTGTGGAAATTCCCGTCGAGGGGAGTTATGTGGTGGATACGGGCTACATTGTCGCCTTTGAGGAGTCCCTGAGTTATCACGTTGAAATGCTGGGGGGATTGTCCTGGCGGGGGATCCGCACAGGACTTTTAGGGGGAGATGGTTTGGTCTGTCGTTTTCAAGGCCGGGGCCGGCTGTGGATTCAGTCCCGCAATTTATACAATTTGGTGAATTTTCTCCGTCCGATGCAAACCAGCAGCAGCAGTTAAAAGGGGACATCCTCCTCATCTTTGGCAATTTTGAGGGAGATTGACTCCCTCAGGGATTCTTCAATGGGGAGCAGATCCCAAACGGGTTTGAGTGATTTTTGCCATTCCTGCGTGAGCTTGATCGGTAAATTGGGAGGGGGCAGTTGATGGGTTTGGGTGATGGCGAGGAGATCAGCAAAGGAGATTTTGTACTCGGTGGTGGTCGTTTTTTGATAGCGTACCCCGTTGCAATGCGTGGATTGTTGGGCGGCCATGGCCTGCTTGAGGCGGTCTTTAATGCTCTCGTATTCTGCTTTCACCGCTTCATATTTGAGGCTGATTTGTCGATAGGCTAGGGTGAGGGCATCTAAATCTTCCTGGGCGGGATCGCGGCTGAGTGATGGGGCTTGGGCTTGTCGCTTCAGTAAGGCTTGATGAATTTGCGGTAGCACAATCACATCTAGGGCGGCGTATTCTTTCTGGGCTGTGGTGAGGGGCCGTTGTCCCCAATCACCGCCCTGCTCGGTTTTGTCGAGGGAGAGATTGCAGAGATGGGCAGCGAGGGTATTGAGTTTGTGGTTATCCACGGGAAGCAGTGATGGTGGGATCGCTTTGGCGATTTTCAGCGTGCAGGTGATGTTTTCGGCGCGGGTTTTGTCGAGAAAGCGCAGGTCGTAGCTGGCATTGTGAAAGACTTTTTCGATCTGGGGATTGGCGATAATTGTGGTAATAAAGGTTTCAATCAAATCCGGCTGATCTAAAACATCGAGGAGAAAAACCTGAGCGGCATCCCCCCCTGGATCCGTTTGGGCTTGGATCAGGGCGATGCGACGGTTTTTGCTGCGATAGGCGGCGGTTTCGGTGTCGAGCCAGAGGATGGGAAAACGGGCTAAATGGGCGATCGCCTCCCGAATTTTTCCCGCATGGGTTAAATATTGCACGGCATTTCCCTTAAAAAACAAGCTAGGGCATTGCTATCAAGTTATCATCTAACATCACAATCACGCCACGTTCCCGCAATCGTCCCATCAGTCGGGTGACGGTGACTCTGGTGGAGCCGATGGCACTGCCTAAATGGGCATGGGTGAGGGGAAAGGGCAGACGATAGCCGGTTTGCCAAGGCTCACCGCATTCCTCCATGAGCAGGGTTAACACCCCAACGAGGCGGTCAATGGTGCGCCGTTGCCCAAGGGTACTGAGCCAGAGGAGTTTGCGCTGGTGTTGATAGCGGAAGGCGGCCCAGATGCTTTGTTGAATTTCTGGCCACAGTTCTAAGTCTGGCCAATAGAGCCAAATCACTTTGGTTTCGTCCACATGGGCATAGGCATGGAAATGAAAGGGCGATCGCGCCACAAACTCAAAGGGCAACCCCGCCCGCACAAATCCTAAAAAAACCTCCTCTGGCTCCTCCTCTGGCATGGGGGGACGGCTACAGGGAGCGGGGGTTTGGGTCATCCCCATCAGGCGGATGGCTCCCTGCTCCACCAAATACAACAACCCGGGCCGGGCGGGAATGGGTTCGTCTTTGGCAAAGAGGCGATCGCGGTAATGGACTTTGGCCCAATCGCAAATTGGTTGCGAGGCGATGGTGGGGGGGATAATTTCAGCAAGGGGGACAGGTGCTAGCATGAGGCGTTGAACTGCTCAATCAAGGTTAGGAAACAAGATCGACGGATGATCGATGAGGATCCGCTTTGGCCGGGCAAGGATGGATATTGCGTTGGAGCGATCGCGCCGATGATGGGGCCACTTTCACTAAAATCGCAACTGCAACAGCAATTGGCGCAGCAATTATCGGCGGTGGGGATCGCAACAAGCCCCATGGAGGTTAATTCCTTGCCAATTTATCGAGTCCGTCAAGCTTATCCTGTGATTTATCGTAGTCCCATTGCTCAACAATGGGCCAAAATACGGAACAGGAATTCACAAACCCTGATCACCCAGCTATGCCAGGGGGGGGGATGGGTGGCGGTTCCGGAGCGGGAAGTGGTGGATTGGTGCTGGTCAGATGGGGCGATCGCCCAAGGGTTAACGGCGGTTTTTCAGCAATGGTTAAGCTTAGAAGCACGGCAATTCAAGGCCCTTGAGGCAAATATAGCGGTTCACTACACCCGCACCCGCTGGCAAGATTTATTAGAGTTGGCCCAACAATCGCAATTGCTCACCCCTCCCATCCCCTGGGGGGCCTTGACCGTAAGTGATTATACGTTGGTGACGGCGTTAATCGATTTTGGCGATCGCCTCGCCACCCAACCCGATCCCCCCCGCCTGCCCCTCTGCCAAGCCAGTTTGGACTATTACGCCCAGCACCGCATTTGGGGGAGCGATCGCCCCCTAGCCCAAGCCAGAGCGGGGTTAATCGCCCTCACCCACTATTGTTTAGCGATTTAGCCAAACCAAAACCCTGCTCCTCATCGAGAAGCAGGGCTAAGGCAAATGTTGACGCTCTACAGAATAAGATATGCCCTCACCCTAAATCCCTCTCCCAGAGCGGGAGATGGACTTTGAGATCGTTTTGTTTAACTCGTGAAAAGGCTGTATAGCGTTGATCTGCGTAGGGGCGAAAAATTTTTGTGCCTCCGGCAGGCTTACGCCAACGCCCCTACAACTCAGCGGATTACCAGTGAGGCTAGGGCCTATTTCAGCGCGGTTTCCACAACCTTGGCAAACGCATCCGGGTCAATCACCGCCAATTGCGCTAACATCTTACGATTCAGTTCAACATTGGCAATCTTCAACTTGTTGATTAACTGGCTATAGCTGATATCGTGCTGGCGAGCAGCGGCATTGATCCGCACAATCCACAGACGGCGGAAATCCCGCTTACGACGACGGCGATCGCGATAGGCATTGCGTAATGCCTTCATCACCTGCTGGTTTGCTGTACGGAACAGCCGAGAGTGGGAACCCCGGAAACCTTTGGCCAGTTTGAGAATTTTTTTACGACGTTTGCGGGCGACGTTACCCCGTTTTACCCTTGCCATAGTCTTTCTCTACAGTCTTCTCATAAATTAATGTTAGAATCAGGCTGCTTTATCCGGTTAGAGATAGGGCAGCATCAAGCGCACGTTTTCTTCATCCCGCTCATGGACAAGGGCGAGATTAGACAAGCGTCGGCGTTTTTGCTCAGAGCTTTTGTGCTCAAGAATGTGGTTCTTGAAGGCTTTGCGACGACGGATTTTGCCCGTCCCGGTGGCTCTAAACCGTTTAGCAGCAGCCCGTTTGGTTTTGAGTTTCGGCATGGATTTGGCTCAATGCGACACAATTTTTTATTATACCCCATAGCTTTTAGATTCAGCAAGCTTAATTGCCTAACTGTTTCTCCCCTCCCCACCGACCCCCATGAAGCTGTTAAATGAGATCACCCTCCGTACCCCGGAAAGCGTTGAACTGACGTTTACCTTGGCCGGCATTGGCAACCGGGCCTATGCGCTCCTGATTGATTATCTGCTCTGGAGCCTGGTGTTATTGGTGTTTTTGTTCTTCTGGATCGCCATGTTCGACCAGATCGAGGCGATCGCCACCCTCACCACCATTGCCGCCGAAACCATTACCCTCTGGATTGCCGCCCTGGGTTTAATCTTGGGGTTTTGCCTGTATATGGGTTACTTCATCGCCTTTGAAGTGCTGTGGCAGGGGCAGACACCGGGAAAACGGTTTGTGAAAATTCGAGTGATTCGGGAAAATGGTCGGCCTGCCCGTCTGCCCCAGGCAACGCTGCGATCGCTCCTGCGCCCGGTGGATGATCTCTTTTTTCTGGGGATGCTGTTGATTATTTTCAGTCGGCGGGAAAAACGGCTTGGGGATTGGTTGGCGGGAACCGTGGTCATTCAAGAAGCCACCACCCCGAAGCGGCAAATTCTGCAAATTTCCCCCGCCTCCGCCGCCTATGCCGAAACCCTCCCGGAATTGGCCCAATTGGATCGCCTCACACCGGAGCAATTCACCGTCCTCCGCCATTATTTCCAACGGGCCCCCAAGCTCCACCGCCTCGCCCGCATCCAAAAGAGCCAAGAACTCGCGACCCAAGTCCAAGCAATTATCCAATTACCGACGCTGCCCTTAGATGACCTCAGCGAGCACGAATTTCTCGCCGCCGTTTACCAGGCTTACCAAACCCAAATGAGCGATCGCCTTTAGGCCAGAAATTGTCATCGGGAATCCCCTTAATCATGGCGCTGATCTAGGGGCGTTGGCGTAAGCCTGCCGGAGGCACAAAAATTTTTCGCCCCTACGCGGATTAAGGCTACAAGCGGATTTTGGATGAGTTAACCCCCGACCCTGGGCCGGATTAGGAATTGATCAGGGTTTGGCGGGGTTTGAAGGTTTCAATTTGGCGAATTTGTGCATAGAGCGCTTCCTCTTCCGGGGAAACCGTCGTCGGGATCACCACTTGAATTTCCACAATTTGATCCCCCCGTTTCCCTTCTTCCTCTTGGGGAAATCCCTTATGGGCCAAACGTAACTTTTGGCCCGATCGCACCCCCTTCGGGACATTCATTTTTACCAACCCATCCAACGTCGGCACCTCCACCATCCCCCCTAAAATCGCCTCACTGGGGGTGACAGGAACTTGACAAACCACATCACTGCCCCGCAGCGTAAAGCGATCATGGGGTTCCACCGTGATTTTTAAATACAAATTGCCGCCGTTTAAACCCTGGCCCCGGAGCCGGATTTTTTGGCCGTCCAGCATACCGGGGGGCATATCCACCTCCAGCGATCGCCCATCTTCGAGGCGAATCCGCTCCCGTCCCCCCCGATAGGCTTTTTCCAAGGGCAGGGAAAGCCGGGCCTCCACATCCCTAGGCCGTTGAGCAGGAGGGCGTTCGGTTTTGGTGCGCCGCTGACGGTAAGCCTCCGGCGTTTTTGCATCCATGCGCACCTGACTCGTCGTTTCTTGGTTGAGCAACTCCTCAACGAAACGGTTAAAGTCGGTGTAATTTTTCGGGTCGAAATTATCCGGGGCTGGGCGGCTGCCGTTGCTGCGGTTGGGCTTGCGCTTGCCGCCATTTTGCCAAAACCGGGTGAATTGATCATATTGCGATCGCCGTCCCTCATCGGACAGCACCTCATAGGCTTCATTAATATCCTTAAATTTATCCTCCGCCCGTTTATCCCCCGGATTCATATCCGGATGATACCGCCGCGCTAAACGACGAAACGACCGCTTCACCTCCTCCGGTGAAGCTTGGGATTCAATTTCTAAAATGGCGTAGTAGTTGCGGAAATTCTCCATACATTGTGGGGTGAGGGAATGGGGTTAGTTTAAAGTATGAAGGCAGAAGGATGTAGGGCTTTGCCCGTGCGTATTAGGATGAATGGGAAAAGTTAAAAGTGTAAAATTCACGCATTAACCTCCCCTCCCATTTCTGCCTTCTGCCTTCATCCTTCATCCTTTAAATCAGAACCAATCATCATCGTCATCCCAATCATCATAATTGGGGCGATTGGGGCGACGGCGATCGCCGTCGGGGTATCGATCATTGGTGGGCCGATTGCCGTTCGCATACCGATCCGTGTTCGCAGGCCCATCCCAACTGCGGTTATCCCCGACACGGGGACGTTCCGGGCGACTGGGGCGGGGTTCCTCGTAGGGCGATCGCTCCACTCGGCGGGTGGGCGGGGCGCTGTAGGGGTCATCGTAGGGGGTGCTTTGATAGGGGGTGTTTTGATAGGGGGAACTGTAGGGGGAGCGGTAGGGGTCGGGTTCAGGGTAACGATCGCGCTTTTTGTCCCCCGAAAAGGTGCGTTTAATCGAGCCAAAGAAATCATCATCATCGCGATCGTCGTACTGCGATCGCACCTCCCGATTCAACTCATAGAGGGCATCTTGCAAATCTGCATAGGTGCGATCAATGCCCCGCTCATCATCCCGCTCTAACGCCGCCTCCAACTGCTGCACTAACGCATCAATCTGCCGCCGGTAATAGCTGGCGAACTGCGTCCCAAAATCCAGGACAATTTCCCGCAGCCGCCGCTGGGATTGATCAATTAACGCCTTGGATCGGTTGCGTTTTTCCACCCGCTCCCGCCGCTCCCGATCCTGCTGGGCAAAACTTTCCGCCTCCTGAAGCATCCGGTTCACCTCCGATTGACTCAGGGTAGAAGCTTCCTGAACCACAATACTCTGCTCCCGGCCCGTCGTGCGATCCATCGCCGTCACCTGCAAAATACCATTGGCATCAATATCAAAAGCCACCTGGATTTGTGGCACACCCCTGGGAGCTGGCGGTAGGCCCGTCAGCTTAAACCGGCCTAAGGATTTATTATCCTTAGCCATTTCCCGCTCCCCTTGGAGGATATGGATTTCCACCACCGTTTGATTGTTTTCCCCCGTGGAAAAAATATCGGAACGGCGCACCGGAATCGTCGTATTGCGGGGAATCAGCTTCTTCATTGCCCCGCTGATCGTTTCCAGTCCTAAAGAAAGGGGCGTAACATCGAGCAACAGCACATCTTTCACCACCCCGGAGAGGATCCCCGCCTGGATCGCCGCCCCCACCGCCACCACTTCATCGGGGTTGACATTTTGGTTGGGTTCGCGATCGATGAGCATCCGCACCAGAGCTTGCACCATGGGCATCCGCGTGGAGCCGCCAACGAGGACAATTTCGTCAATTTGCCGGGGGGTCAGGCCCGCATCCTTCACCGCCCGTTTAATCGGTCGCTGAATCCGACCGAGTAAATCCCCACAGAGTTCTTCAAATTGGGCGCGGTTCAGTTGGGTTTCGATATGTTTGGGGCCGTCCTCGGTGGCGGTGATAAAGGGCAGGTTAATTTCCGTGGTGGCCACGCCGGAAAGCTCAATTTTGGCCTTTTCGGCGGCTTCGGTGAGGCGTTGGAGGGCTTGGCGATCGCTGGTGCGCAGATCAATCCCTTCCGCCTCTAAAAACTGCTCCGCCAACCAATCCACAATCCGCCGATCAAAATCATTCCCCCCCAATTGGGTATCCCCACTGGTGGCCCGCACCTCAAACACACCATCCCCCACTTCCAGGATCGACACATCAAACGTCCCGCCCCCCAAATCAAACACCATAATCGTTTGATTTTCCTTGCGGTCTAACCCATAGGCCAGGGAGGCAGCAGTGGGTTCATTGATAATCCGCAACACATCCAACCCGGCGATCTTGCCTGCATCCCTTGTGGCCTGCCGTTGGGAATCATTGAAATAGGCGGGAACCGTAATCACCGCTCCGGTAACGGGTTCCCCTAAATAGCGTTCCGCATCTTCCGCCAGCTTGCGGAGAATTTTTGCAGAAAGCTCCTCTGGGGCAAAATCCTGACGCAACCGAGGGCAGGGAATCCGTACATTACCGTTATCATCCCGGCGCACCGTATAGGCAACGCGCCGAGATTCCGTATTTAACTCACTATACGTCCGGCCAATGAAGCGTTTTAAGGCATAGAACGTATTTTGAGGATTCAGCACCGCTTGGCGGCGGGCCAACTGCCCGACGACCAACTCCCCATCCTTATTAAACCCCACCACAGAGGGAGTAGTACGCATCCCTTCAGCGTTGGCAATGACGAGGGGTTTGCCCCCATCCATGATGGCCACAACGGAGTTAGTGGTTCCCAAATCAATGCCGACTACTCTTCCCATGCCTGTTGAACAAATGTTAAGTCGTTGTTGTTTATTGTATCTTGCTACAGCTTGGCCTTAGCGTCTAGGTGAAGTTGCCCCCGCCTCACTCGCTTCAAATCCAGGGCGAAAAATTTTTGTGCCTCCGGCAGGCTTACGCCAACGCCCCTACCATACCGCCCCCTCCCCACGACTTTGTAACCAATTTATCTGCATTAACCTCGCAATATGCGATAAACGCCTTGGGGAGTGTTAACCCGTAACCCTTGGATTAAGAGAAACCTATGGCCAACGATAGCGAATATTTGAAACAGGAAGAAGCCACCCGTGTGCGTGTCCTCAGTGAGGCCCTGCCCTACATTCAAGCCTTTGCCGGGCGTACCATCGTGGTGAAGTATGGGGGGGCAGCAATGAAAGATGGCAGCCTCAAGGATAAGGTGGTGCGGGATATTGTTTTCTTGTCCTGTGTGGGGGTGCGGCCCATTGTGGTTCATGGCGGCGGCCCGGAAATTAATAGTTGGCTGGGGAAATTGGGCATTGAACCTCAGTTTAAAGATGGGCTACGGGTCACGGATGCCGATACGATGGATGTGGTGGAAATGGTGTTGGTGGGCCGGGTCAATAAGGAAATTGTCTCGTTGATCAACCAAGCGGGGGGCGCGGCGGTGGGCCTCTGTGGGAAAGATGGGGATTTGATCCGCGCTCGCCATGTGGGCCAGCAGGATGTTGGGTTTGTGGGGGAAGTGAGTAGTGTTGATACAAGGCTGATTAAAACCTTGGTGGATGCGGGCTATGTGCCGGTGATTTCCAGTGTGGCGGCGGATGAGGAGGGCCAAGCCCACAATATTAATGCGGATACGGTGGCGGGGGAAATTGCGGCGGCCCTGGAGGCGGAAAAGTTGATTCTGCTCACGGATACGGCGGGGATTCTCCATGATTACAAAGATCCCTCGACCCTCTATGAAAAGCTGGATATTCAACAGGCGCGGCAATTGATTGATGATGGGATTGTGGCGGGGGGGATGATTCCGAAGGTGACTTGTTGTGTGCGATCGCTCGCCCAAGGGGTAAAAGCGGCCCACATCGTTGATGGCCGGGTTCCCCATGCCTTACTGTTAGAAATCCTGACGAATTCGGGCATTGGCTCGATGATTGTCGCTTCTGGCACTCAATTGTTCTAACTCGATCCCCCTCAATCCCCCTTAAAAAGGGGGAAGTTCTTATGATCCCCCTCAATCCCCCTTAAAAAGGGGGAAGTTCTTATGATCCCCCTCAATCCCCCTTAAAAAGGGGGAAGTTCTTATGATCCCCCTCAATCCCCCTTAAAAAGGGGGAAGTAGCGTTTTTATGATCCCCCTCAATCCCCCTTAAAAAGGGGGAAGTAGCGTTTTTATGATCCCCCTCAATCCCCTCTTAAAAAGGGGGAAGTAGCGTTTTTATGAGTTGCAAAAACCCTCGATTCTCTACCCCGGATGGGCCGGTTCTGGGCTGGCAATGGCAGACTACGGCCCAAGGCCAGCCCTATCTCACTTGTGAGCTTCTGGGCCTCTGGCCCCACGGTTTTTTTACCCAACAGTTTGCCCCCCAAACGCCAACGGATTTGGCTCCGATTTTGGGGGGGAGTTCCCAACGGGCCTATCGCCTCAAGCAGGTGCATGGCCCGATTGTATTCACGCCCCAGGAAATTGAGGCGTTTCGGGGGGAAGGGTTTCCCGATGGGGATGGGTTGGTAACGGAGGAGCCGGGGGCTTCGGTGTGGGTGGCCAGTGCGGATTGTACGCCGGTATTGGTGGGCGATCGCACCACGGGCCAAGTGGCCGCTATTCATTCCGGTTGGCGGGGGACAGCCCAGGGAGCAACGGGGGCAGCGGTGGCGCGGCTCTTGGCCCAGGGGAGTCAATTAGAGGATTTAGTTTTTGCCTTGGGGCCGGCCATTGCGGGGGAAGTGTATCAAGTCACAACCCAGGTGGGGGAACAGGTGGCGGCTAGTTTACAAGTTTGCCAAGGGTTAACGGGGGATGAGGCGATCGCCCTCCTCCAAGCCCAACCCGATCCCCCCCTATTCCCCGACCCCCAACCGGGGCGGGTGCGTTTGGATGTGCGCCAGGTGATCCGCCGTCAGTTGACAGAGTTAGGAGTAGAGGAGAAGGGGGTGGCGATCGCCCCCTGTTGCACCTACCAACAACCGGATTATTTCTTTTCCTACCGCCGCACCCACGCCAAAAACGTCCAATGGTCGGGCATCCTCAGCATTGCTCCTAGGGGTTAAAATCAAACAAATCCCACCGACCGCAATGCTCACCGTTCAACCCCTCACAGCGGCCCAAATTTTTCAGCCGGTTTAATCGTTACAACCCTGCGCTCAAGGTTGATAATTGGCATAGACCCATCAAGACTCTCCCCATGAGCAAATCCAACCCTAAACCCAAAGACCAAAAAACCGCCGAAGGACTCCGCACCGAAGAGCGAGCCTGGGGAACTGTCACCATCCTTGAAGAAGGTTCCCGCTATCGCATCAATCGCATTGAAGTCAAGCCTCAACACCACATCAGCACCCAAATGCACTACCACCGCAGCGAGCATTGGATTGTCGTGGCGGGGACGGCCAAGGTGGTTTGTAATGGCCAGGAAACGCTACTGATGCCCAAACAATCCACCTATGTACCCATGAACACCACACACCGAGTCGAGAATCCAGGGGTGATTCCATTGGTGATGATTGAAGTCCAAAATGGCGAATTTTTGGGGGATGAAGATATCATCCGCCTGCCAGATCCAGATCAATCCCCTGACCCCTAGTGGGCAATTTGACCCCTCAGGGAACGTTAATTTCTCCTCTGTTGAGCGTCTTTGCTCAGTGCCTCACTTCAGTTAATGATATTAGGGAACGGTGCGTCAGACCCAATTCAACCCCCAAAATCATCAATAATTCTGTCTGACGCACCCTACGATTCAATGGTAGGGTGCGTCAGAGCGTTAATCCACGACGCAAAAGATCAGCGTAACAACTGACGCACCATTGATTCAGCAACCGCCTGTCGGATCAAAGCCAAAAAAATCCCTCCGAAGAGGGACAAGGCAGTGATTGGGGTTAGACCTATCCCCCGCCTCAAGTTATTGCACCATTAAAAAAAATAATGCTGTGCAGAAGGGGCAAGATTCAGATCAACCCAGGCAGACACAAGGATAAAAGAGCAGCTTCTCCCGTCAATAAATAATTGACTTGGCATGAGGATATTTTGAGGAATGTGCCATGATGCATTAGAAATAGTTATTTTGATCATTTTCTGAGCTATATTGTCGTAGGCGATTTAGACCCGACGACCAATGAATAGGTTGTAAACCAAGCCGATCAGTGCTAATACCAAGAGAATGTGAATTAAGCCGCCACCGATGTTGATAGAAAATCCGAGCACCCAAAGGATAAACAGAACGACGATCGCAGTCCATAACATATTTCCCATAACGTTCTTCTTGAGTAATTGTGATACCAATTGTCTAAATGGAAGCTACACATAAAGTGATTCAGGGAAAGGACTTAAGCCCCTTGTTCTGTCGCTTGACCTTGGAGAATTGGTATAATGATCAACATAAATAGATTAATTGATCAGATTTTCGGCAGCAGACTTGACATTTTCAACCGTACTGTTGAAGTGATTTTCCACTTGTTTGACCTTACCCATGATTTGGTCTTCAGCATTATTAACATCACTGGTAATATTGCCCATTGTTTCCTCAAGAAGCTTCGCTTCCATGTCCTTTGCATTTTGAGCATCATGGCGCAATTGGCTTTCTGCCTGCTTCGCTTGACCCATGAGTTGATCCTTCGGATCGCCCGTCACATTACCCACCAGTTCCTGAGCCTTGCCTTCCAAATCTTTTGCCGTGGCTTGGGCATCGCCAAATCCCCAAGCTAAAGGGCCTGAACCTGGAGCTACTTGGCCAAGGGTTACTGTCAATAGGGGGGTAGCTGAAGCATTACGAGCCGTAAAACCGCTAGCGGTTGAGATAAAAAACATCAAACCAAATGAAATTAACAAATGAATTGTTTTGCGCAATGAGGTCATGGGATTCTCCAAGATTTATGAATGGATCTAGACAAGGGTGAGCTTGCCTAGATATAGCTAGACTATGAAACTCAACAGATTAATCGCAGGTGAGAACCATGAGGCAGCAGAGGGGTTACTTAAGTGCGCCTTTGATGTTATCTTTGCCATCTTCAACAGCTTTTTCGACCTTGGCCTCAGCTTGTTTAGCTTTACCCTTAGCCTGGCCTTCATGATTGTCAGTCATTTTGCCAACGGCTTCTTGAGTTTTACCTTCAAGATCCTTGGCGGCCGTTTTTGCTTTATTACCTAAACCCATGATCTGTCTCCAGTAAATGTGATCAGAAAACCAAAGTTAGACTGTATAAAGTCAAAATTTTCTTGGTCTTCTCCCCTAATATTAATCAGGCAATGATGAAGTTCATGGTTTATTTGATTGATCCTCAAATAAAAAAGGGTTATACAATATACCCCAGCAGATTAATTCCATTCCCGTTCCTCTAGTTCTCCCTGGGGTAACAGCAACGTTGCTTCAATATTTTGCCGAACTGCTGCGGTAATTTCACAATTGCTATTGAGGCAATCAATTAGTAACTGGTTTGCATCATAGTAACCTTGCAAAATCTGATGCTGATCAGGGCTAAAATTCCAGGATGAATAGTTGCGATGTTTGGCAATGATTGACCTTAGCTGCTCTGTCCAACTGGCACAATGTTCTTGCCACCAAGATTGTGAGCTTTCTAGGGTTTGATGGGCCATGGGTAACTGTTCTTGAAGCTGTTCGAGGGATTTATACAATCCGGCATCTAAGATCATCGTCAAGGTTTGGTTCAACGCTTCCCCGCAGGCATGGGCATGGGCAAAACCTGAACTGTGGTCGCTCGAACATTCTAAGAGTAAATGGTCTAAAGCGGCATCCAGGAATAGCCCTTGATCTAAAGTTGCAACCAGATTAAAGTGAGCCATGATGTGAGGGGATTGAGCCAAAGCCAGATAAAAGGCTCTCGATGTTGCAACTTTGGGTTCAGTGCGTAAATTTTGCGATTTCTGACTTGCCCAAGTTAAAAATTCTTGGAGATAGGGGTCTTGGGATACTAATACATCAACTTGTTGCTTCATTAACTGCACTAAAGAGTCTGCACTGCGTAACATGGTTGTGGTTAGCAGGAAAACCTCGCGCCAGTGGGGATCCTCAATATGGCTGACCAAGCCTTCTAAGGCATTTTCAAGGGCGCGTAAATTATGGCTGGCGACGATTTTACGGGCAGTGAGATATTCCTGAAAGGCTAGATAGGAAAAAGAAAAAATGCCTTTGGTGCGCTCCGTGATTAACCCATGCTGGTTTTCAATTGTCCTTAGCATTGCCTCGCTTTCAATCTGAAGTTGTTCCGGCTCAAGATTATGACCGGGTAGGTGGCATAGATAATCCTCAATGTATCGCTCAATGACACGCTGTTCAAAAAAGTATTCTCCCTTTTCAAAGGTGACAGCGGCCAACTGACTGAGGAGTTTAATTTTTTCAGGGAGTAAAAAGCCGCGATAGAGGCGATCGCGCTCAATACCCTTGGATTCATCCCATTTATACAGGAGTAAATCAAGACCCTGCTTATAAAAATCCGTGCGCTTGGCGGGCAATTTTCCTTGGCACTGAAAGACCCAGCAAGCAACATGGAGGAAGAGGGGATTAACAATTAGTTGACGAAATTTCCAGTGTTCTGGATTTTCAATTTCCCCTAAAAGTTTCGCTGATTTTGCCTCTGCTGCTTGGTGATCATTGGCTCCCAAGTTCGTAAACCACTTTCTCACGAATATATTGATCTGGTCTTGGGTAAAGGGCGCAATTTCAACGTCGGTGAAGCCTTGGAGTTTTGGATTTTGGAAGGCGGTGCGACAGGTGACAATAATTTGGTTTTGGTGGTATTTTTGGGAAAATTTGCGAATATCACGGCTCACCCCCACCATATCTTGATTGATCACTTCATCCATACCATCTAAAAGCAGGAGAATTCGCCCCGCCCTCAGCAAAGTCCCTGCGGTGGAGGGGTCAGGCACGCCCGCCATCACAAATAGTTGACGAATGTAGTCCAAGAGGCTACATCGGCCGCTCTCTCGACTCTCTTCGGCAAAATCCCGAAGGGCAATAAAAATCGGGACTTGGGTGGGGATAAAGTGACCGCCATCGCACTGGATCGCTAAATGCTGTAAAAATGTCGTTTTACCGATGCCGGGTTTACCTAAAACCCTGAGTTTTTTGTAGGTTTCTACGGCTGCTGTTCCCGCCATCTGCCGACGATTCACTGCCCCCATGCCAATGCGGTCAAACTCGGAAGGGGCGAGTTTTTGTAACTCCTCAATGGCTTGCCATCGTTGATGGGCCAGTTCTTCGAGGATGTTGACATCCACATAAATATCATCGAGATTCACCGGACGACCAATATCAAGGAGTTGGATAATACCGCATCGGCTTTGAATGGTATCGTGCCGTTGCGATCGCACCTGCTCCACAACGTTATCTAAGTTCATCCCCATCGTGATCAGGGATTTGCCGGGTTCAGGAAATTCAGCGGGGGGGTTCTCGGCAATTTCCCGCCAATCTAAATCTAAAATTGAGCAAATTTCCATAAAAACCTGACGATCCACAGGTTTTCCGGTGAAAAATCGCCAGATTGGTTGTCGCGTCTTAAGGTTGACCTCACCCGCTAAATTTTCCTGCGTCCATCCCTTGATCGCAAAGGCCCGTTTAGCCACTTGAATCCCCGGGGCAGAAGCCTGGAGTGATCTTTTAACCATGAATATAGATGACTCCAATGGAAGTGAACTTGAAAAGGAAAAAGTAACGTTTTCATAACAAATGAAAACGCGATGTTAATACTTTTATCTCTGCATGGATTGGATGATCCCGCCGAGTCCCCTCCCAAATTATACAAATCCTGTACAGGGGCGATCGCATAATTAACAGGATTCACTGAAATCAAACATTTTTAATTAGCTATGGCTCTAGCTGGGTATCGATTCTGCTGCTTTTGCTCGGTGCTAATCGTTTTGTAATGCCCGCAGTTACTAGGTTTGAGCCATGACGATCAGATGTACACCATCAAAAACAAGATATATTAAGATATATTGTTGTTTGTGACGAAATCAAACAAAAAAGAACCCTTACTCCAAAATCTTTGGTAAAAAAATCGTAACCGTCCCGTCGTCTCCCACGGGAAATGATGGCTGGCTCGCCTGGGTGGTGAGGCGATGGGGCTGGAGGGAGGCGATCGCCTTTTTGGTAATCAATTACCGCTCAAACCCTAGGGTATAGCCGTGGATGCGGGGGTGAAGTTTCCCCTTGACAGGTTCCCCCCCCTCTAGGTGTGCGTGGATGATCTCCGGCACATCCCTAGGGGTGAGGCGACAATACCAAATTTCATCGGGAACGACGCGGGCATTGGGGGCTAAATTACATTGACCCAGACAATCGCAGGGGACGACCTCCACCCCATCGGGGAGGTCAGCGGCCTGGAACGCAGCGAGAACTTCAGCCCCTTGACGGGCCAGACAACTGGTACTTTGACAAATGAAGAGGGTGCGTTGGGGTTGCGTCATGGGCAATTGTCCAGAGATTCACAGGCGGCGATGCTGACCCAGGTGGTGCTGCCATCCTCAAAATGTTCTTTTTTCCAGATGGGGGCATGGTGCTTGAGGTTGTCGATCGCATATTGGCAGGCGGCAAAAGCTTCCCCGCGATGGGGACAGCCCACGGCAACGAGGACGCTAATTTCGCCAATGTGGAGCCGGCCAGTGCGGTGGTGGATCACCACCCGGTTCGTGGCGGGCCATTGTTGACGAATCTCAGCGGCAATGTCCTGAAACACCACTAAGGCCATCGGGGCATAGGCTTGATATTCCAAATAGCGCACCGGCCGCCCTTGGGTGTGCGATCGCACCGTACCACTCATCACCACCACCGCCCCATTGGCGGCGGTGGCAGCTTGTTCATACACCTGTTCTAAGCTTAATGGCGCAAATCCCAGGGTAAAATTATCATCAGTCACAGGCTGAGGAATCCCGAACATCACCAAGAACCAAAACTGTAGATTCGGTCAATCCCCGATCTATTCTGGCAAAAACATCCCCTTCAGTATAAGGTAGAATTAATTTCCAATCGAAAGCCGACCTTCTGAAAATCAGCAAAATCAGCAATTTTGCTGAAGGACAGCGGGCCACTTCTGGAAGACTGCTATATGATTTTCTTTAACAATCTGTTGATAGCTGTTCATGGCACTTTCCAATCAACGCTATAGCACCGTTCGAGAGTTAGGGCAATCCTTACAGGGTTTGTGTGCATCGACCTTGGCCAATGACCAGATCACCGGCAATCTCGTGGTGATCAAGCAGTTTCACTTCCCAGAAAAGCAACAAGGAGAACAATGGTTTCATAGCTATCGGCAGGTGCTGGAACGGTTGCAGGGGGTCAATAGTACTCAGATTGTCAAGTATCTCCATACCCATAAAACGGGGACAGGTTTTTCTTTGGTGAGAGATTATATTCCCACCACTGCCCTTGATCTCGCCCCCCAACTTTCTCTGCGAGAAGTGCAAAAAATTGCCGTTAATGTCCTTGATACCCTCATTCATCTCAAGCAGCGGGATGATGGCTGTGTCCATGCCAACTTGAAACCCTCGAATATTTTTGTAGACTCTAACCTGAAAACCCAACTGACGGATTTTGGTTCCTCTGCTGCGGCTGAACCCACTCCTCCCCCCAATGATCTCCACAATCTCGGCGTGACGATGGTGAGTCTCTTGAACCAACAACCCTTTGGCGTGACCTGCAACGCGATTCAACAGGAAACCGCTACCCCCCTCACCACTCGACTGGATAGCATTTCCCCCCACTTTGGCGAATGGCTGCAAACCATCCTCCACCACAACCCGGATTATCACGATTATTCCCTCGCCCAGGCCAAGGCCGATCTAGAGCAGTTGCCCATTGAAAAACCCCTGCCATCCCGTCATCGCCGCCAGTCGGTGGGTGTGGTGGAGCGGATGCAACAGTGGATGACCCAGATGCGATCGCAGCCTGCCAAACAGGATTGGGTGATCAAACGGCTCGGAGAACCCCACTGGACGGAGGCGGACTTTCAAGGGTTGCTCCAAGAATTGGGGCAAGCGGGTTATGGGTGGCTTGATCCGGAAAAGGTGCGGCAAGAATTGGAACTCCTCAAGCAACAGCGGCGATTTTAGCAGAGCCTCTGGGTTGATTGGGGTGATTGTCGGTGAGGAAAGAATTGTGTAGTATGTTTTGTATTACGCTATTCTTTCCACCCTTACCGATGCAGTTTTATGGTTTTAGAGGCTGATGATCTTTGGAAAACCTATGGAGAGCGCTCCGTCGTCCAGGGGGTGAGCTTTAACCTCGCCGCTGGCGAGGTCTTGGGATTCCTGGGCGCAAATGGAGCCGGGAAAACCACCACCGTTGGGATGCTTTACGGGGCAGTGATTCCCAGTCGGGGGCGGGTAATGGTGGAGGGGTTCAACGTCCAGACCCAAGGCCGCCGCGCTCGCCAAATTATGGGGGTTGTCACCCAAGAGGACAACCTCGACCCTGATTTTTCCGTGTTTGATAATCTCCGCTACTTCGCCAGCTTCTACGGCATCACGGGCCGGGCCGCCCAAAACCGCGCCAGTGAACTCCTCGCCCAAGTGGGTTTAGAGGATTACCACAAGCACCGGGTTGATCAGCTATCGGGGGGGCTAAAACGTCGGTTGGTGTTGGCGCGGGCGCTGATTAATCATCCCCGTTTGGTGTTCCTCGATGAACCCACCACGGGCCTTGATCCCGATGCCCGCCAAGATTTTTGGCGATTGGTGACGGAACTGAAACAGGCGGGCTGTGGGGTGTTGCTCACGACCCACTACATGGACGAAGCCCAACGACTGTGCGATCGCCTCCTCCTCTTGCAAAACGGCCAGGTGATCAACAGCGGCACACCGTTGAATTTAATCCACAGCACAATCGGTGAAGAGGTGATCGAAGTAGATGGCCTTAGAGAAGATCAACTGCAACCCGTTCTCAGCAAATTCCAAACTTGGGGGCGACCCGTGGGCGTGCATTACCTGATCGCCGTCCCCCCCCAAGGGGGCGATGACCTTTGGGACTATTTAAGCCACAGCCATCCCCTCGGCCTCCATCGTCGCCGCGCCAACCTTGAAGATGTCTTTTTACGCCTCACCGGCCATACCCTCGATGAAAACTGATCTTGCCCCTGACCCCACCTCAAAACACAGCCAAGCCCCGATCACGCCTTGGGGAGTCTATGCCGCTTGGCGACGCAATGCCCGCGTCTATCAAGCCACCTGGCTCGTCAATAGCTTACCCCCCCTATCGGAGCCATTAATTTATCTTGTCGCCTTTGGCTATGGTTTAACGCCCTTGGTGGGGGAGATTACCTATAACGGTGCAACCGTCGATTATCTGCACTTCCTCGCCCCAGGGATGATGGCGATCGGTGTCCTGTTCCAGTCCTACAGTGAAGGGGCCTATTCCAGTTATCTGCGGTTGGATTATCAAAAAACCTGGCACGCCATCCTCACCACCCCGATCACCTTTAGCGAGGTGTTTACCGGCGAACTGCTTTGGGCTGCCACCAAGGGGATGATCGCCGCCCTAGCGACGGGGATCTTGGCGATGATCTGGGGTTTGATGTCCCTGGGCAACGTCCTGCTTTCGATCCCCTTGATCCTGTTGGGGAGTATCACGTTTGGGGCGGCGGGCCTGCTCACCGCTGGCCTAGTGCGCACCATTGATCAAGTGAATGTGCCGTTGTTTCTGCTGATTGTGCCGATGTTCACCCTCTGCGGAACCTATTTCCCCCGTGAGACGCTGCCCTCGCCCCTCTTTGAGGTGGCCAGTGCTTTGCCCCTAGCGGCCTTGGCGGATTTATTGCGGTGGCCCTTGGGGTTGCCAGATTATTGGCCGTGGTCGTTGTTGTGGTTGTTGGGGTGGGCGATCGCCTCCACCTTCTTTGCTTGGCGCACCATCTACCCCCGCCTTTTCCGCTAACCCAACAGGGCGAAAAATTTTTCGCCCCTACAAATTTCGCCCCCACAGGGATGGGATTAAAAACGGTGGCCAATGCCGAACTGAATACGACTATCCCCCGTGTTGGTAATGCCGAAATCTGCCCGCAAAATTCCCAACGGAGAATCTAACCGTAGGCCAGCCCCATAACCAAAACCCGTGCCGAGTTTGGTGCTTTCCGCCTCACCCTCGGCCCCGATGCGGTTGGGTGTAGAGCCTAAATCACTGGCAAAATCCGCAAAGGCTACCCCAGTAACGGGAGAATTGAACAACGGTACGCGGTATTCTGCGGAAGCTTGGATAAAACTGCGACCGGCTCCCACTTCCCCAGGGCCAAAGCCCCGCACCGCATTATCACCCCCCAATAAAAACACTTGATGGGGGGGAAGATCACCGATAATCGTGCCGCCTTGGACATTGAGGGCTAAAACCTCCGGCCGGGGGCCGCCAAAGATGCGCGTTGCTTGGTAGGTGGAATAGCTGGCGTTGAGTTGGTTCATGAGGATGTTGCCACTACCCACGGGGATCGATTGTTCCGTAGAGAGGGAAACGACGGAGCCAGCGGTGGGGTTAATGGGGTTATCCCGTTGATCATTGCGGACTTGGGCCCGGAGTGTGTAGAGGTCATCAATGCCGGTTTCACTGGTGGAAAGGGCATTGCCAAACTGATCGACGGGGGCGAGATTGCCCTCCCCATCGCGAATACTAACGCGGCGGAAATTCACCCCCACGGAAGTATCCCAATCCTCAATGGCCCCATTGACGGCGACACCGCCGCCAAACTGGCCTTCATTGGGGCGATCGCCCCCTTCTAAACGCACCTCATGATCAAAACTCCCCGAAACGCCGCGATTGCGGAACGCATTAATGCTATAGCCCAGTTGATCGGGGTTGTTAGCCCGGTAGGCGCGGCTAAATTCGGTGTTAAATTGCGTGTCCCGCGTCCCCACTTGCACATTGAGGGCTAAATTTTGGCCAATACCGCCCACATTGCGATCGTTGTAGCTCACCGAACCAAACACGCCGGAATCACGGCTATAACCGCCCCCCACATTCACGCCCCGCGCTGAAACTTCCTGAAGTTCGTAGATCACATCTACGGTATTGTTGCCGCGATCCTGAAGACCAATGCGGGCTTGCTCAAACAAACCTAAGCGATAAAGTTCCCGTAAATCTGCTTGAGCTTTAGCCACTTGGAACACATCCCCCGGCTTGAGGTTGAGTTGATCTAAAACGAAATCCTCACGGGTGCGGCCCTCGGTAACATTGCCTTCTTTATCGATAAACTGGGTTTGTACTGAACCCACTACACCCTCAGCAACAATCACATTCAAACTGCCATCCTGTTGAGCGCGGACATCCTGAACTTTCGCCAAAACATAGCCTTGATCCTGATACCACTGGTTAATCTGGGCAATGCCTTGGTTGATGCTGCTGGGTTGGACGGCTTGGCCCATTTGGGCGGTGAAGAGGGAGGCGGCCACTTCGTTGCTTAAAACTTGGGCGTTGTTGAGTTGCACCCGTTGAATCGTGACGGGTTGGAGGGCGTATTGCACATTCCAGCCTTGCTCGTTGGGAATGGTGCTGACCTGGACATCCTGAAACAGTTGGGTTTGTTTGAGGGCGGCGAGATCGGCATTGAGTTGGCTGGCGCTGGTGGCTTGGCCCGGCTCCGTGGCGATGGTGCGGCGGGCGATTTGGATTAGTTCAGGATTTGCGCCGGTAATCTCCACATTGGTGGCCATGACGGCTAAATCTTGGGGAAGGGGTTCCCCAGGGCGGGCAGCGCGGTGGGAAAATTCCGGTTGGCGGGAAAATTCCGGGGTGGCTTCGACGGCAACGGTTTGGACGGGGTTGGCGATCGCAGCGGGAGCGACAATGGCCAATAGGGCAGTGGGGAGTACAACGGTGCGCATCATGGTCAAGTCCTCGCAAAAAATCCTGAGCTTCTTTCTTTTGGTTATGACGGGGGGCGATCGCCTCAGTTGCCGGATTTGGCGCGGTTTCTCATCTGGCACAGGGGAATCTGTGCCAGATGAGAAACCGGCAAGGAATGGGTTTAAATGGAGGTTGGGGGTGAATGCTCCTGAATTGTTCGCGGAGCCTTGTCCGATGGCTACTCCCCTTTTAAAGGATCGTTATGGGATTACCCGCACCTTCACCACCGGAGAATTGAGCCAAGGCTATTTAGCCGAAGACCTTCAGCGGCCGGGAAATCCCTGCTGTTATCTTCAGGAATTCACCCTCAATGCCAGTCATCCGGCATTGTTGAAAGTGGCGCGGCAAATTTTCGCCAAAGAAGTGAAACGCCTGACGCTCTTGGGGAAGCATCCCCAGATCCCGACGGTGTACGAGGCTTTTGAGTTAAACGGTAAATTTTATCTGGTGCAGGATTGGCTCAAGGGGCGATCGCTCCTTTCCCAACTTCAAGAAGGGCCAAAAAGTGAAGGGGAAACGATCCAAATCCTTCAGCAGACCCTCCAGATTTTAGGTTTTGTCCATGATCAGGGGATGATTCATCGCAATCTCAGCCTGGAAAGTTGGCTCTGGAGTGATCAACAATGGCTGCTTTGTGAATTTGGCGGATGTCTGCAAATCAGCCTCTTGCAACTCAACGGCCAAGGGCAGGTCAGTCTACGCCGTCCCTTGGGCCAAACCCCCTACCGTCCCGCCCATTGGCAGGCAAAACCCACGATCCATTTTGACCTCTATGCCATGGGGGTGATTGGTGTGCAGTTGCTGATGGGGGTCGATGCTGCCCCCGATGGAGATTGGCCGGGGAATGAGCGATGTGGCGATCGCCTCTCCACTGTCCTCCAAGGGTTACTCAACCGCCGCTACACCACCGCCACCGAAGCTTTGCAATGGCTCCGGGGGACAGCCGTCACCATCGCCACCCCCGGCGAGGAACCCCCCCACGCCCCCACGGTCATTTCCCAACCCAACGCCCAACCCAACACCCAACCCCAACCCACCCCCCTCGATACCCCCCGCCCCACCTTTGGCCTCCTCGCCCAACGCTATCGGATTGTCCGCCAACTGGGGGATGGCGGCTTTGGCCAAAACTTCCTCGCCA